>JAQIBK010000192.1 GCA_027859125.1 Actinomycetota bacterium
GCTCACGGTTCAGACATCCAGGTCGAATCGACGCCCGCCACGGGCACCACCTTCGGGTTCGAGCTGCCCAAGGCGTAGACACCGCCTGCGCACCCCGAGTCGTCTGAGCGCCACGCTCACAGAATCCTAATACGACTCAAACCACCCCCCAACCTGGTGAGGTCCCTTTGGGGCGACAATCCTATTGGAAGTACTGGTAGGGGGTTGCGCCCCACTCGAACATCAGGAGGTCGAGGACCATGTCACTCGCCTTTGCAGCAGTTCTCATCATCGTTGGAATCGTCGGCGCGGTTGCCTTGAGCATCGGAATCCCCGCTGTTATCGGAATGATGCTGTACGACGTGTTCAAGACCCCCCGGGTCATCAGCGAGGATGCCGGTGATGCGAGCTTCCGTATCGCCGTCGAGCGCGGAGTAGCCAGAGCATTCGTGATCCTGGGTGGCGCGTTCTGGTCAGTCGCCGGCTTCGCCGCACTGTACTCGTTCCGCGAGACCGGAGCGACTGAGGCACTGCTCGCCGCATCGATCCCCTTGGTCGCGTGTGCAGTGACAATCATCATCGGTTGGTACTACGAGCGCTTCACTGCAGCACTACTGCTCATGGGCTCGTTCGCAGTCATCGCCTGGGGCGTCATCTACCAGTTCGAGGCTGGCGTGTGGGCCATCATGACCCTTGCACTCATCGGCCCGGCACTCACCGCATCGGTGCTGTTCTGGTTGGCACGCAGGGACCAGGAAGCCTACGAGCGGGTCACCGCGCTTCGCCCCGATCTCGCATTCGTCTTCGCAGCACGGAGCTCGCTCAGCAACTAGACAATGAACTTGGATTCCGACGACCCGCCTCCTGAACCCGGGAAGCGGGTCGTCTCGCTTCCCGGCTCAGAACGCCCGACCCCACTCCGACCCGATCCCCCCAGAACGACTGAACGACTTCCCGCGGAATCAATGGAAGGAGCATGTAACGCCGCGCTCACGGTACTTCAGACGATCAAGCCTGAGGGCATCATTGTGGTGACAACGCCCCAGGACATGGTCACCAACATCGCACACCACTCACAGGACATGGCCGACGCGATCGGCACCGAGGTCATCGGGTTGGTGATGAACATGGCATACGTCGTATGCCCGCACTGTCCCGAACGCATCGATGTGTTCGGGACACTGACCGAGGCACCCGAGGGCGGGCCAGCACAGCTGGCGACCCGGCCTCTGGTTCCAGATTGGGCGGCCCTGGCCGACGGAGGTCGTACAGCCGATGCCGCTACCGAGGAGTTCGACGCTCTGGCGGAGCGCGTACTGTCCGAGATCGGCGTGGAGCTGACAGACGCCTAGTCGTGTGTCCAGAACTTGGAGTTCACGAACAGCTCCTCGACTTCCTTGCGTGCCCAAGGCGTCTTGCGAAGGAACTTGAGTGCGGAGTTGATGCTTGGGTCGCTCTTGAAGCAGTTGATATCTATCCGTTTGGCGAGACCGTCCCATCCGTACTTGTTGACGAGCTTGTGCAAGATCGTCTCCAGAGTGATGCCATGGAGTGGATCATTGGATTGCATGTGAGCCATCTTCTCTCCGCTCCCTCGAGTCTCTCATCGGTGCCCAGCTGCGGCCCGATGCCGATTGTACTCGCCGCCTCCCGGCCGTGCCGGTCCTCATATTCCCTCATTTGGTCAGGCGGGGCATAATGGTAGTTGCAGTCATCACAACTGCTTCCCGCATGACGAACTCCTCGGCGCCCAATATGGAGATGCTCGAGATGGAACGTTCCGCCAAACTGGGATTCGTTGCAACACTTACGGCGTGTCTTGTCCTTGCAGCCGCAAGTGTCGCTTTCGCATACCCGGGTGAACTTCCGGACTACTCCGGAGACCTGTCGCGCACCCAGTGCGTCGACTGTCACGGCGCATCCGCGCAAGCGCTGCTGAATCCTGGGTCCGATCCCGTACTTCTCGCCGGCGTACGCAAAGGTCCTCACGGCGGCTACACCACAGGAACGAACAAGTGCCAGACGTGTCACTCGCTTCACGATGCGCCAGCCGATGGATCGAGCCTTCTCCCGGGAGAGACGATCAAGAACACCTGCGAGTCGTGTCATGACGGAACGGCCGGAACCGCGGTCTATGGGGTCATCATGGCTCGAACGGGCCTTGAGCCCGCATCGGCCCATCGGATCGAAGTGACCAGCACGATTCCGGGCGGTGACGCAGGAGGAGGCTCCCTGACCGGCTCGTTCATGGGTCCGGATGGAACGCTCACCTGCAGCGACTGTCACGCGTCCCACGGCGCCCACACCGTCGACCCCTTCACCGGCGACCGCCTCAGATCTTCGGTCTCGAGCGACACCGCATACGACATCAAGACCGATCGGCTCCTGAAGCAGGCGCCCACCGGTTCGGAGACCACCGTCACGGTCTACGGCGCCGGGTGGTGCGCAACGTGCCACGCAGGCCGAGCGACCCAGCATGCACCCGAGTCCGGTGCGCTGGCGGACCATCCGGTCATACAGGACGACGCCTACACCTACGACCGACTGCCGGTCGTGAAGGGCGTGGGCTCCATCGAAACGACCATCGGAGGCCTCGGACAGAGCAATCGCGGCTATGTCATGCCGGGGCCTGCGCTGGGCGAGCCAACCCAGAAGACGGCGCTACAAGAAGGCGCAGCGCCGCTGTGCCAGCAGTGCCACGAAGACCTGCGCACTACCGGCCCTTCTGTCCGAGAGACCAACCCCACGCTCACGAGCGCAGGCCAGGAGTTTCTGGTGACGCAGCCGGATGGGTCGAATGCCACCGACAACCCCCGATTCCAAGTCTTCCCGCATGAGAGCGACGCCGAGAACCTCCTCGTGCGCGAGCCGGAGCCAGCCGAGCCAAACAGCCTATGCCTGAACTGCCACTCCCTCGTGCACGACGCGACACCCGGAAGCGACTACGTGGAGGTGTTCGACGGGAAGCACGACGACGCCTCATTTCCCAGTGACGGCATCACCGCCCCCTGCGCCACGTGCCATGTCACCCACCTTCTCCCCGTGCACGATGACCTGTGTTCTGCATGTCATTCATCCCCGTATGACACGCTCGGAACATGGAATGGGGGCTGTCAGGAGGGTGGGTGCCACACGTCCTACCATCTCGGCCCGTTCAACGCACACTTCGACGCCTACGACGATGGCGATTGCACCACATGCCACCCAACAGGTTGGTGGCCCACAGTGACCCAGTGCGTAGCCTGTCATGCAAGCCCGAGCAGCGTATCCCCACCTGTGACGTCTTCCAATGCGCAGGCGACCTACGTCGGGGCGGCGCGAATCGAGTTCGCTCTCACGAAGGGCGGCAAGGCGGCCATCGGCACGACGTACTACCGCGTTGACGGAGGTGCGACGTTCTTCGGCAAGAGTGCGCTCATCATCGAAGATGGTGCGCACACGATCGAGTTCTGGTCGGTCGATCAGGGTGGCATCGTTGAATCGCCCACGAAGACCGCCAACTTCACGATCACTGCGGACACCACGCCGCCGATCACGACCTCGAACGCTCTGACCCAGTACTACAGCAACGCCTACATCACCCTGGCTCCGACTGATGCCAGTTCGATGGGCGTCAAGGCCACCTACTACACGGTCGATGGCGGTCCGACAAATACGGGGACCTTCATCACGGTCCCGGCTGTCACCGGCGTCGTTCCGCACACGGTCACCTACTGGTCCGAGGACTGGTCGGGCAACGTTGAAGCCCCTCACACGGCGAACTTCACGATCACCTACGGCACTGCCACGCTGAGGCTCGTGTGGGGAGGCACGCCACCGGCAGGCGCGTGGGCCGATTGGTACATCTACACCAACGCTTCCTGGACGACGCTGTTCACCAGTGGCTCGGACGGGGGAGCCGGCTGGACGGGAATCAACGATGTCGCTCTTCCTGTTCGCGCCACTCCGTACTACGTGCGAGTCGACTGGGGCTATGACGCCCTCCCGTGGGGCGACGACCAGACCAATGTGGGTCCTGTTTCGCTAACCGTCCCTGGTGCGATCGTGACAGAGGGCTACTAGCAGAGCGGCTCGCTACGGTACCCTTGTGCCAACAGCAGCCCATTCGGCCATATAGAGCGTTCCGTCGGTGTCCGAGCTGATCTCGCCACCCTGAGATGCCGAGAAACCGTCCTCGCCCTGACGAAGTCCTTCCACAAACAGCTCCACGACGCCGACGTCTGATCTGCAGCATCTCGCGCCCAGTCGGTGTTCGATGGCACCTGCCCATTCTTGGTCTCCTCCTTGGCCGAGAATGCAGTGGTTCCGAGCACTGCGGCCACCAGGATGACAAGACACTAGAGGCGAACCGTTCCAACGATGGTCTTCATTGGGCATACCCTCCGCTGAATACCATACCCAGCCGAACATCTCACGACTCGATGTCGAACACAGCCTGAGCGACACTGGAACACTCCACTGCCGTCACGCCAGCAGCTCTCGCATCGCCGCTCTCCACACCTTGGGGAGACGCTGTTGGATTGTCTCCGGGCGACCGATGCTCTCACCGATCATGCGCGTCACGAATGGACGCGCGACCTCCATGATGTCGATATCCGGGTACAGCCGACGAGCCACGCCCTCGACAGTCGCGAGCGACTTGACGAGCAGTCCGTAGCCACTGGGGACATCGATCCCGTTGCGACGTAGAAGGCTGAGGAACCCGAGTCCGAAATGGCGGAAGTCCGTACTGCCCCCACCCATGGTCTTGTCGAGCAGCTCACCCAACTCACGTCGCACCGTTGCCACCTTCTGGGCCGGAACGATCACGCCCAGGTTGGCCGAGTAGCGCAGCGCGCGGTCGGCGTCTCGGTAGACGAAGCCGGCGAGCACCTGCGCGATGTCTCCTCGCTCGGCAGCGGTCAGATGCCCCACGATGCCGAAGTCGAGATACGCTATGCGGCTATCCGGGGTCACGAACAGGTTCGACGGGTGCAGATCGGCGTGATAGCGCCCATAGAGCATCACCTGGCGCATGAACGCCGTGGCGCCGTGCACCGCCAGGGCATGCGCGTCCACTCCGGCCAACTCCGCCTCACCGAGTTCCGAGAGGCGCCAGCCGTACATGCGCTCCATGGTGAGCACTTGAGGGGCCGCGTGCGTCCAGACAACACGCGGCACGACGATCATGGGATCGGGTCGAAAATCGAAGGCGAACCTGTCAGCCACACGGCCCTCCACGCGCAAGTCGAGCTCTCGCTCCAAGGAAGCCGCGAACTCATCGAGCGATGCGTCGAGGTCGATGCCTCGCAGCAGCCACCGTACGGACCGCTTTGCCACAAGCCGCCTTGCCTCGACGATGTCTGTGCGAAGGGTGTCCGCCGCACCCGGACGGATCACCTTCACGACGACTTCGGCTCCCGCGGGAAGCACATCTCCCCACACCGGTCGGTATGCCTTGGCGAGCACGGCCGCATGCACCTGGGCCACCGATGCCGTGGCAAGCGGCGTCTCGTCGATCGACGCGTACAGCGTGGACAGCGGCGCACCGAGACTGCCCTCGATAACGGGTGTTAGCCGGGAGAACGGAACAGGCGCGATATTGTCCCTGAGGCACTCCATCTCGCCTGCAAGCTCGTCGCCGAACTCGTCAGGGCGAACCGAGATCATCTGACCGAGCTTGATGAAAGCGCCGCCCAGTTCCTCGAATCCCCTACGCCACTCAATCGCGAACGCAGCGCGCCGAGCGTGCACTGACGTGAGTCCGAAACGCGAACGAACGATGCCACGAGTCGCCGAGGAGAGAAGCGTGCGCGTGATCTGGGCCGAGCGCGCGGACACGGGAATCACGCCCCCTTGGAGGTGATGTGTGCAGCGAGAGCGTCGAGTGTCGTCTGCATCTGCTGCATAGCTCCACGCAACTCGGCGACTTCGAAACGAATCTCCTCGAGAGCCTCATCCTGAGGGTTCACGGCCTCGTCGATCTTGCCAGAGGCTATCTGCTCTTTGATGCGCGCCTTCTCCTTGGCGACCATCGCCATGAATCCGTCGGTGAACGCGTCCGCTCCGCCGGACATCCCCTCGCCTGCGACCGCACTGCCGCGCTCGACGGACTGCACCATCAGATCGTCGGCCTGATCATGTGTGAACATCCACAACGCGAAGAACTTCACAGGATCGAAGTCCGCCATCTCAACCGCCCCCTTGAATCGATTGGCCCCGCGCGACGGCGAAGCCTGCCGCCGCAACAAGTATTGCGCAATACGAATAGCACGCAAGACGTATCGCATTTCTCGGTCGCGTATACTCTTCCTCGGTTCGCGCTGACTTCCAAGAATGAGTCGCGCAAAGTGGCACCGGGAGGCGCCATGTTCAAAACGATCATCGAACCGTTCCGTATCAAAGTGGTCGAACAGATCAAGATGACCACGCCAGAGCAGCGTCAGGAAATGATCCAGGCAGCCGGCTATAACATCTTCGCGCTGCGCTCTGACGACGTGATCATCGACCTGCTGACCGACAGCGGCACAGGCGCTATGAGTGCGGAGCAGTGGAGCGGGATCATGCGCGGCGACGAGTCCTACGCCGGCAGCCCCAGCTACTTCCGTTTCCGGGACTCAGTCCAGGACATCACCGGCTTCGAGCACATAATCCCCACGCACCAGGGCCGGGCGGCCGAGCGGATCCTGTTCTCGGTCATGTGCAAGGAAGGCGATGTGGTCCCCAACAACAGCCACTTCGACACGACCCGCGCCAATGTCGAATTCCGAGGAGCTACAGCGCTCGATCTGCCATCTCCAGAACTCGCCGACATGGACTCGGATCGGCCATTCAAGGGCGACATGAACGTCGATCGACTCCGGGCGGCTTTCGCGGAGTACGGTGCCGACCGGATCCCGCTGGTCATGCTGACGGTCACCAACAACTCCGGCGGCGGCCAGCCGGTATCAATGGCCAACATCCGTGAGGTCTCCGCGGTCTGCCGGGAGCACAACACACCGCTGTATCTCGATGCTTGCCGTCTGACCGAGAACAGCTACTTCATCAAGCAGCGCGAGACGGGCTACGCCGACAAGACTGTCCGCCAGATCGTGCGAGAGATGTGCGATCTGACCGACGGCTGCACCATGAGTGCCAAGAAGGACGCCATCGTCAACATGGGCGGCTTCCTCGCCACGCGCGATGCTGAGCTGGCGCAGGAGGAGAAGAACCTCCTCATCCTCACCGAGGGCTTCCCCACCTACGGCGGACTGGCTGGACGCGACCTGGAGGCTCTGGCGGTAGGTATGCAGGAGGCCGTGGATGAGGACTACCTCCACTACCGCATCGCATCCACGCGATACATCGGAGATCACCTGCGTGAAGCAGGGGTTCCCTTGATATGGCCTCCCGGTGGCCATGCAATCTATTTGGATGCGAGACGTTTCGCCGCGCATCTTGAGCCCATACAGCTACCCGGCGTGTCAGTTGCGATCGCGTTGTACCTGCTGGGCGGTGTGCGCGCCTGTGAGATCGGAACTCTCATGTTCGGCCGCCGCAACTCCGAGACAGGCGAGGAGATCGCCGGTCCACGCGAGCTTGTGCGACTCGCGATTCCTCGGCGTGTCTACACTCAAAGCCACATGGACTACGTCATAGAAGTGGTCATCAAGGCGTTCCAAGAGCGAGAGGGTCTTCCCGCCTATCGGATAGTCGAGCAGGCGCCTTTCCTGCGGCACTTCTCGGCCAAACTGGAACCGGTGCGGTAAGAGGAGAGCCGAGAACGTCACAGGCACCCGATATCGACTTGAAATGGTGCGTTCATCGACGTCACGTGCCCTAGATGTACTCCTTGCCGACGTACTGGGAGGTGAAGAGCGCGAGCGTCGCCGAGTAGCCCGGTACGAACTCGATCGCATCACCGACCACGGGAGGGTCGGGCAGGTCGTGGACATCGAGGATGAGGTGGTCGCTCGACGCGCCCAGCACCCGGATGCGCTCGTCAAGCGGCCGAAGCTGCTCGGGTACGACGTCCTGGCGGCCGATCGCGCAGATGGCACGGCGCCGGAGTCCGAGGTCCTCGAAGACCGGGCAGTTGCCAAAGGCATCCTGCGCGCACTGGCCCTTGGGCCGTGACGGCTTGACCTGCGATTCGATGACTGGCGCCGAGAGGACCAGTGCATCGGTGTGCAGCCCCAGGATGCGCTCACGGCTCGCGGGGCTCACTCCGAGCACGATCGCCTCCCCCACGCGCAGGTTGTCGATACGCGCAGGCATCTCACCGGCGATGAAGGCATCGAGTGTTGTCGACATGCCACCCGACACGATCAGAGGGCGGCCGGTGATGCGCTCCACTTGTTCCGCCAGCGACACTAGCTGGCCGAGGTTCTCAGGCGACGGGATGATGGCGCCGTAACATGTGAGGCTGATCCCGATCCCGTCGATCTCGACGTTGGTGTATGCGGCGGCCTGTTCCAGGAACGCCGGAAGCGTCTCGGGCATCATTCCTTCGCGCAGGTCGCCGACGTCCACCATGACGATGACGCGGAACGTGCGGCAGGCGCGCAACGCGGCCGCGTCGAGTGCAGCGATCACGGCTAGCTCGCTCACGAGCGCGACATCGGCAAGCGCGACGGTCTCGTCGGCAAGTGAGGGCGTGGGAGAGCGCAGCAGCCAGAACGGACCGTGTACGCCGGCCTGGCGCATCCGTGCGATGTTCTCCAGCCGCGACTCGCCCAGTGCAGCAACGCCGCCTGCGAGCATCGCGCGAGCGATCTCGGGCGTGCCGCATGAGACCTTCGTGACCCCGACGATCTCGACATCGGGCAGCGAGGAGGCCACCGTGTGGGCGTTGTCCCGTATCTTGCGAAGATCGATCGTGAGCGTCGCTCTGTCGAGCATGTGTCGGTCCTCTCCTGTTACAGGCCACAACTCGCGCGCATGAGCGCGATCACGGCCTCCGGCGGGAACTGGGTCGAGAGCGCGCCGCAGGCCGCGAGGAGGTACTCACTGTCGAGCACGCAGAGTGCATCGGCGGGCGGCAGGAGCCTCTCGGACCCGCCGGCCGCATCGGCCCTGGTCGCCTCGAGCATCTCAGAACCGCCGGGCAGCCGCGTGAGCGCTCCCCCCGTGCCGATCACGATGCGGCATGCCGAGAGATCGCGCCCGCGCACCACGGTCTGTCGCCCGCGCGGCGTGTACAACTGCAGCAGCTCTCCGGCATGACGCTGCATCCCCACCGTGGCCGCCATCCGCGCCAGCAGGGCCGCGGCGGCGAGTTCGTCTCGCGTGGTCGGGATCGCCGGCGGAAGCGTGATCGGGCGCTCATCCTCAGGTAGGAGCGCAGCCACGTGCCGTGCGCTCACGAACACCCCGAGGTCACCCTCGACCGTGCGCTTGCTGTGGGGCTCAGGCTCGGTGGCGAGCGCCGCAAGCTCCGGGCTGCCGTTTGTGACCGAGTGGATATCGGTCGTGGCCCCACCCACATCCACGACCACGAGATCGCCCACCGCCTGCGCGAGCAGCTCCGCGGCCACGAGCACCGCACCGGGCGTGGGCAGAATGCGACCGGTCACGAACTCGCCTAAGCGTTCCATGCCCGGCGCGTGGGTGATGTGTTCCTCGAACGCGTCGTGGATCACGGTCCGAGCGGGCAAGATGTCGAGCTCGTCGATGCCCGGATAGACGTTGCTGGTGACCCGCACCCGAAAGCCGGACCGCTCGAGCAGCCCGCTCGCCTCAGGCGCCACCAGTGAGTTGCCTGCGTAGACGACGATCGGTCGCGACTCGAGAGCCGTGAGCCTTTCGGCGTTGAGCAGCACGGTCTCGATGTCGCCGCCCTCGACGCCCCCTGCGAGCAGGATGAGGCCCGGGTTTATCTCGTCGATCCGGAGCAGGTCGGCATCGCGCAACCGGCCGGACGTCACGTGCTCGACCACGCCCCCTGCGCCCAGCGCCGCCTCGCGAGCCGCCATGGCGGTCATCTTCTGC
>JAQIBK010000186.1 GCA_027859125.1 Actinomycetota bacterium
CTCACAGATGCATGGCGTGATCACGTCAGTGTGCTAGTAAAGCGGGGTGTATATAGGTGAATAGCCGTATCTGGCGAATAGCTCCTGAGCGGTCCTTTGCAGGTACTCCCAGACTCGGGCGACTTCAGGAAGCATGTCAGCGGTGCCCTTGGGGGCGCGTGCATTCATCGGCTGTGCGACGCCTTTCGATCGATTCAATGGACTAGCGAACGGGTCTGATCAGACACTCTGTCCGGAAGCCCATCCGTCGGCTACCGACTATAAAGCAACGCCTTGGCTATACCAACCTGAACGACGGCTCAGAACTGCAGCGACGTCCATTGAGAGCCACGATCTGCTCAGGCGATCTTCTGGGATTTCCCGGCAAGTCCAAGGGCGCTCTTGGCCCGCCTCCAGAGCACAAGCCCCGCCCCCACCGCTGAGAAGAGCAGTACATGCTTGATGCCCAGAGCAGGTACGATCCCTTTCACCGTGGCAGGATCCCACTCATACCGAGTGAAGAATATGACACGAGGAATCCCTCCGATGATGATCCACGCCAGCGCGATCTTGGCCACCTTGGTGACGACCGGATAGAGCGAAACCAGTGCTGCCAGACGATCAGGATCCTGGCGCGCCTGTTTGGCCAAGGCGTACATGAGCGCGGTCGAACCGACCAACACCCCGGTGGCCATATCATGGAAGTAGTTGTTGAAGATCACGAACAGGTCGAGCGCCATCAGGCGTTCCTTTCACTGCTGTACGGCTACATGAACCTTCGAGACATGGCTTCGATCTCGACCGGAATGCGACCCAGCCCACCCATGTACTGCTTCAGATACGAGTTGTCCATTATGAGCCTCATGCACGAGAGGAAGTAATCTCGTTTGGCCTTGTTCATGGCGGGGATCCGCTTGACCTTGCCCATGTAGAACTTCTTGTAGCAGTCGACGATCTCGGTCATGAGCTCATCGGTGGTCATGTTGATCGGCTTCACCACAGGCGCCACGAGGTTGTAGTCCTCGTAGTCATAGCTGATGATGTGCGGCTCCAGCTCGGCGTAGATGTCACTGTACGGCCACGGCGCGATCGTGAGAAAGAATGCGAGATCAGGGTCGTAATGCATGGCGAGATCGAGCGTGGCGCGAATCGTCTCGGGGGTGTCGTTCGGAAGCCCCAGGACCAGACTCGTCTCAGAGCTCATGTCGTACTCATTGATGAGCTCGATCGCACGTTTCCCCTGCGCCACCTGCGTGTTCTTCTTGAACATGTCGAGCGACGCCTGATCGGTGCGCTCCACGCCGACGTAGATGTGATGGATACCCGCCTCGTGGTAGCTGGGCATGATTGCCTCGTCGCGAAGGATGTCATCGACACGCGTCTCCATGAGTATGTACACGCCCGTCTCCCGCTCGATCATGAGATCGAGGATGCGTTGCCAGCGAACCGGGTCGAGCGTAGGGGTCTCGTCGGAGAACATGACCACGCCCACGCCGTGCTGATCGCGAAGAAGCTCGATCTCGGCCAAGACATCCTCCGGGCTTCGTGCGCGCCAAGAGCGCTGCCAGAACGCCTGCTGGGAACAGAACGTGCACGCCTGATCGCAACCTCTTGAGGTCGAGATGACAGCGAGATTGGTGTCCGGGAACGGGAAGAACGTGTATAGGTCCCAATCCACGAGATCCCAGGCGGCTGGACGGCCGTCGAGACGGTGCAGGAACGGGCGGCCGGGCGTGCAGTGGGGCGCACCGTCCTTGTTGAAGGCGATGCCCATGACCTCGGATGCGTCTCCCCCGTCGTTCAAGCAACGCAACAATTCAGGAGTGGTGCGCTCGCCCTCTCCGCGAAGTACGAAATCGACCGCATCGCCTTGCTTGGAAAGGACCTCCTCCCACATGAAGTGGGAGTGGACTCCACCGATGCCGGTCATCACGCCCGGAACGACCTCTCGGGCGATTCTCAGCAGTTCGATCGCCTTGGGATATGTCGCCGTGTATGCGCTCGTCATCACCACGTCGGGCTTCATGCGCTCGAGAGCCTCGGAGATGTCCTCGAGCGTGTGGTTCATGGTCATCGCGTCGTAGATGATCGGCTCGAAGCCGGCCTCTCTGAGCTCACCTGCTATGTATACGAACGCGGCGTTGGGCCACGTTCCTGCTGTCTCCACCACGCCGCTGTGGTATGGAGGCGTAACGAGCGCGATCTTCTTGAGTTTGCGAGATACGTTTGTGTCGCTCATGTTGTCCTTTCAGGAAGCGTGAACCTTGGAACTAAAGGGGCCTGGACT
>JAQIBK010000221.1 GCA_027859125.1 Actinomycetota bacterium
AACTGCGGCTTTGACGCTCACGAGACTCGCAGAAGAGCAGGGCCTGGGTCATCCAGACCTCTATGATGACTGTATGGAGCAGGTCGAATCCGTCATTGGCCAAATACGAGCGAATCCCAAAAGAGACTGCTATCAGGTATTCAAGGATCTCGGTGTATATGTGAAGCTCACGCAGCACTATCAGACTTTCGTCGACTCCGTGTCGAGCCTTAGCCAGGAAGCGGTGGCGGCGCATGCGACCTCGGGACAGGTGCACGTCGAGCAGAGTTTGCAGGCGTCCGTCGAGAAGGCCGCGATGGGGTGGTTCTTTAGAATCGAGCTTTCGAACTACGTTGGGAAAGTGCGTGCGAGACTCGCCGATCTTGCGCTCTACTCGTCCAGAAGCTTGATCACAGGGCCTTCAGATGTGTCGGCTTCGACAGGGCATGAGAAGAGTGACACGGTTGGCACAGTGGAGGCGTTGTGTCAACATATCAATGTCATGCACGCGATTCTGAGCGAAACAGCAGCCCGCATCGCAGCACAAGCCGTAGCCTAGGGCGGAGATACCACATGCCTTTCAGCACGAGGAGTCCCCTGCTGTCCACGTCGTGGCCTGGGCAGCGCAGCGTTGAGGCCGAGCGCCACGTTCCCACCCGCGTGTTTCAGGACGTCAGGGAAGGACTGCTGAGCCTTCCGTTGGCACGGCGCTACATGGACCACATCTCAACGTGTGATGCATGTGCTGCGGCGTACGAAGTCACGGTCGACGAGAAGTTCGATGTTCTCGCGGAGGTGACTGCGTGGAAACCGGCTACACTCGACAGCTGGCACAAGATAGTTCTCAGGCGTGCAATAAACAACAGCAGTCG
The DNA here is from genome assembly GCA_027859125.1 of Actinomycetota bacterium. Lineage (GTDB taxonomy): Bacteria > Actinomycetota > Coriobacteriia > Anaerosomatales > UBA3086 > UBA3086. The sequence continues at coordinate 852 of JAQIBK010000221.1, forward strand.
GCACATCTCCATGGTTTCCGGCGAGGCGCCCCTTGCCGTCTGGACGCCGGAGAACACATCCCGCATGCGTGACTTCTTGGCCAGTGGGAAGACAATAGAGATCATCGCGGGGCCGATTTTCGAGTCAAACGAAGACGGAGTCAGCCCAGTACTTGAACTCGCCGCCGAGCCTGGATTCACGCTCCACGTATCTCGACGCCGGCAGAACCTCCATTTCGGTGTTACGGACTCGCGAGACATGTTCTACATGGAGGACTGGCACACGGCTTTGGCACCCGAGCGGCAATACACGATGGGTCGAGATGACGCATGGATATCCTCCTTCCTTGCGATGAGGTTCAGAACCGCTCTCTTGTCCCCAGACGTGCGGCTATACGACGGCGATCCCACGGACTTGCTGGTCCTCTCTGGAGACGCGATCCTAGCGCTAGTAAAGAAGTGCGAGGCATTCGGTCTGGTGTTCGATGATCTGGATGTTGACGATATTCGTGCGCTGGTCTGATCGCCGGAGCCTTCTTCGTCGAATCTAGGTGCCAACCGACCGGTGTCCGGCTCGGCTGGTTCCGGTCGCACCACAATTGAGACGGGAGCACGCATTTGGAGGCCGTCATCTTCGACTTCGACGGCGTGCTTGTGGATACAGAGCCTCTGTATGCCGACGTCGTCCAGACGCAGCTGCGTGCAATGGGCATCAGTTTGACAGAATCCGAGTATCTGGCCTTCGTCGGCACGACACACGTTGACATGTGGTCCGAGCTCAAGCACAACTACGATCTGGAAGAAGACGTCGGGGTACTCGCTCAAGCCACGACAGAGGCGAAGCTGGATGCCTTGGAAAGGGCGGACCTGGTATCTCCGATGCCCGGGATTCCAGAACTCCTGTCAGCTCTCGCGGACACGGAGCTGAGCCTGGCCATCGTATCTTCGTCTGAGCTGAGCATGATTAGCCGTCTGTTGTGCAGACTATCTCTGCTCGACCTCTTCACGGTGATTATCCACGGCGGCTGCGTCGACCGAGGGAAGCCGGATCCTGAGGGCTACTTGCTTGCTGCAACGCAGCTTGGATGCCCGTCGACCAGCTGTCTTGTCATCGAGGACTCCACAAATGGGGTGCTGAGTGCCAGGGCGGCCGGCATGACTTGCATCGGGTACGAGTGTGGTTCATGCCAGCAGGATCTGACCGCCGCGAGCCACAGGATTCCGGACTTCTCTCCTGCGTCGCGATCGCGTGTCTTGGAGCTGGCGTTACAATAGCGGGCACCGCCGCGTGTCAATTCGACATCGCGGCAAGGCATGGGACAGCCACACGCTGGTTTGGCCACACATGCTCGTCTTCCACAAGGCTCGTATGACATACGTGACATCGAAACCCGGATCCATACGTCTAGCAGCATGAATGCTGGGATTGAAAATCCGCGTGTCGCAGATTAGAGGTTCGTGTACTTGGTGCTCCTGCCGGAGACTGCATCCCGGGGATACTTCTCCTCGTTTTCCGCCAGCTTCTCTGCGAGTGCGCTGTCGAGGTCAATGTCCAAGTCGTGAGCCATCAGGAGGCAGTAGATAATCACATCTGCCAACTCGCGCTCGATGTCGGATCGACGCTCCTCGACATCCTAGGCCATCGACGCGTCGTTACTCCATTGGAACAGTTCGAGAAGCTCGGACGCCTCGATCACGATTGAACTCGCGAGGTTCTTTGGGGAGTGGAACTGCTTCCAGTCACGCTGGTCTCGGAATTCGACGATGCGTGCAGTGATGTCCTCGAGCATGAACAGACCTCCAAAGGGTCTTCGGCAGCCATGGGTGCCAGATTAGTCGTGGCGTATGAGCTCGGAGCCAGGCTGCGCAGATGTTCAGCGAGAGCCTTGTCAGTGCAGAAAACGTAGCAGCCCTTGAGTCCTCTTGTCATAAGTACTCGGTACGTGTTGCGGATTATCTCATCGGCAAGCTGTTGTGCGCGCACGGGATCTGAAGTTGCGAGTTTCTTGATGCCTTTGAGCGACTGATCGGTGCGAGCGCGTCGGGTGTGGTCGGTTACCACGACATCGTTCTCAAAGCGCATATCGTCGCCCACGATCACGCCCACGTAGTCGAACTCCAGTCCTTGGGAGGTATGCACGCAGCCGATCTCGTGCACGGAGTTTGAGTCTATCGCCCATGTGGGGGTGGAGTTCAGGTTCCAGGAGCGTGCGTAGCTGTGCTCGGGGATGACAATGTCGTGGTGATTCTTGTTGCCTCGGCCAGCGGACTTCCATTCCCAGCAGTATCCGGCGACCAGTCGCGACTTGTTGTTGTGAGCGTTACGCTGTGCGATCGCAGCGTGCAGCTCGTTGGGATCGTCGAAGACGCGGAAGTCGTAGTCGAATGCCGTCGTGGTGTTGCCGTTCGGGTCAATCCCAAGAACTGCATCGAGCCACTCCAGGTACGAATCCGATCCGTTGCAGCGGAATTGCGAGTTGAGCTCGGTTTCGTGAACCGTGGCACCCGCATCCAGCGCATGGCGACGAATGTCGACGATTTGCCCGGCGTCGCGGAGAGTAACGCGCTGGCTACCATCGATGAAGAAGACGGTGAAACGAGCAGCGTCGACAAGCTCCCGCATCTGGTTCTCGCCCTCGTTGGCGTAGAGACCGGATTTCTCATTGAGACGGTGCGCCTCGTCGACCACGAGCGCGTCGAAGGCGTTGGGCTGCAACTTGTAGTAGCCTCCCGAGCCTTTGAACAAGTTGTCGATGAAGGCTTTGGTGCGGCTGTTCGCCCGGAGAAGGCGCGAGTAGACGTTTCGAGGGGCGCTGTTCTTAGAGACGTACTGGCAGACCAGTTCCTGCCCTGTGAGGCGAACGAGCAGGTTGATGGCCACGACCGATTTGCCGGTTCCCGGCCCGCCTTTGACGATCAGCACGTGCTTTTCGTCGGCGGTTTGTGCCTTGCGGGCCAAGTCGAGGGCGGTTTCCAGCACGACCTTCTGGTCGTCGATCATGGTGAACTCTGCATTGCCGTCGAGCATGCTAGAAAGTGAGTCTTGCAGGGATTTGGACGGGCGCAGTCTGCCGGATTCGATGTGGTACAGGATCTGTCCGTCGTCGGCGTACTTGATGTGTCGGCAGATGAAGTCGCGGAGCTCATGGACGTCGCCCTTGCCGAACGCGGGGGCTTCTTGCAGATAATCCGCGTATACGGGATCGCGCAGGGGGTCGTCCAGGTCCGCCATCTGGTAGTTGTGCAGATAGGCGCATGGGTGGAGACCTATCTGCGCCTCACGCACGGCCTCGTTGTAGT
>JAQIBK010000200.1 GCA_027859125.1 Actinomycetota bacterium
CCTCCATGCGCACGTGGAACGGATGATTCGCGAAGAAATCCGCAGCATTCACACGGTTCTGTGTATTCGCATACTCAGATATCTTGGGCACGACTTCAATGACTCGTTCCCTCTCAACAATCGAGAGCTTCATCTGAACGAATACCTTCGATATGTCGAGGTCCTTCCTACGGCTTGCGACATGGATTGAGGCCGTTGTCTGACCCCCGTTCACGATCTGCATATTCCTCAGGCCAGTGATCTCGAGTTGTCCACCATTCTCGCGCAACTCGAGGCTCTCCGCCGTGGCAGCGATGCCGTTGTTGTAGGCGAGGAACATCTCTGGGGCGTTCTCTATTGTATTTCGAATTCCCTTGTTCACGTTTCCGCGCGCTTGCAGGAACACCCGCACATTCTGCTCAAGCAGTCTTGTTCCCCACCGCTCGTATATTGCAGCGAGCTGCTGTCCTGGCACCACTGCAAGATATGACTTGTACTTGGCCGATCCCGAGTGAGCCGGTAGGACAGGAATGGCCCCACCAAAGCCATCCTCCAAATCAATCTCTATATCTTCTCGCTCACGACCAGCCGCAACGTAACGATGAAGACGACTGATGTCCCATACACTGTGCGTGATCGCTTTGCCGTCAACCTCCGAGGCGGTGACACTGTCAATCCTCGTGCTGAGCTCTCGATTGCTGACCAACAGGAGGCGCACTTTCCGAATCCGTTGCCATCTGACGGCGATCAGGTCGGCAAGTCCAAACGCGGGGAGCGTCGGCTCCATCGCTTCCCGAAAGGAGGGTTCCAGGGACTTCGATAGGAAGTTCATCGCGCGCTTGAACGCCTTGTCCATATCTGTCCGTGTCAGGGTGGGCTTGCTCTCATCCTGCACGAAGTCCAAGATGATCAAGCTCAGAACCTCATCATTGACCAACGGGTCCCCGCCATAGCCGTCGACTCGGACCCCTTTTGGAGAGTCATACGCGGCTCGATCATGCGTATCCAACTCGCCCGCATCAACCAAGTAGTCACAGAAGTAGTCGAAGAATGCGTCCTCAAGATAGATGCTCTCTGCATCTGCGGCGCCTACGACGTCTTGGAAGACTTCCTCTTTGAACGCCACAAGATCAGTCAATGTGTACCTCCCCAGCTATGGCCGATACGAGTTCTTCGGAGCCAGAGCGATAGTCGTCGCAATCTCTTAGAAGAACCGAGTAGCGAACCCTTGAAACACCCGCCACGAGGCCACTCGACTGGATGCGCGGGAAAAGCCCCGTAACTCGATACACTTCGATTTGATCTAGCATAAACAGGTCGGCCGAGTAGTCATCCGTCCACCGAAAACCCACGGCGCACAAAAGAGACTCGTACACATCAAGTTGTGACGGATCTTGAGTCTCCAGCACCTTCAGGATACCGATTGCCAAGTCCGTGACACTGAACCCCTGTCCTGAATCGGCTGACGCCCGGTTCAGGTTGGCAACGCACAAGTACAAGAGCTCGTCCCTTGAAGCGTCAAGCTGGAACTCCGAACTAATGCTCACATGAGGGGTCGCCGCGCCTCGACGAGCCTTGACCTCGACCCTAATCCTCTCGTGCTCAAAGTCCTTCGGGGCACCCGTTGGTCCGTGCCAAGCGACCATCGCCTCTGCAGGAGTGAGGGTCGAGAGGAAGAATCTCTCTAGGACAATGAGTTCTCCGATCAGGCCCTTCTGCTCCTCCACGGATAGGCGCTGGTCTCCTCCTCCTCTGAGCAAGTGATGCCAGCGCCACAGGCGCTGCAACACAATTCGAACAACCTCTTGCTCCTTCTCTGCGGCGACTGACCCGGCGACGATGTCTCGGCACAGTCGGCCGAATATGTCTCGCTGCGAGCCGTCAAGGAGCCTCACCACGAGCATTCCTTTGTCTCTGTCAACGACAGTGTATGCATCAATGCCTTTCAGATGAGGCATCCGCTCCAAGGGAAGCGCGTTGCTTGAGCAGTTGAATACGAGCAAGCATGATTTCTCGATGTCTTTGGCCCAGAAGAAATCCCATGGGAGATCTGCGCTCACTCGCTGCGCTCTTATGGCACTTGATGCATCAGGGGGATCTATCCCTGCCCAAGGATCCAGATTACTGATCGCCATCCATCTCCTCCTCATCAATATCGTCGCCGTAGCTCTCGCGCAGCCAAGTAGTAGTCGCAAGGAACTCGACTCTCGACTCGTGTACGGCTGTCGCAGGGAAGCTGATCCCCCATGCGACCACCGGCCCAGCAACCTTGGGAAGCTTCGCGGCCTTTGGCACATTCTCGTTGGGGAGCACCTCTAGCAGATGAACGAGCAACAGCGGTCGAGTACGAACTTCCCGATAGATCTTGTCTGGATAGTTGGTGGAAGAGGGATCGCCGGCGTTCGCCTTCGC
>JAQIBK010000149.1 GCA_027859125.1 Actinomycetota bacterium
TGCTCGAGCAGTCTGTGGTCACCGTCCCTACGACCGAGGCCGATCTCACTCATGGCTACGAGTGGTGAGGAGACACAACATCTTGGGGTAGGTGGAGCTAACCGACTACCCCCATCATGCGAATCGCGACTGGGGAGAGGATGACTGGGCTCTGGTCAGCCACACAGCGAATCGCTACGAACAGCTCATCGGGGTAGGTTCCGGTCCCAATCCGGACACTACGGGCACCTACTACATCGACTACTGGATGGAGTACCTGGGTCAACGTATCCTCGACGGCCGCGGCGGTGCATATGAAGACCCCGACGTGGTCTTGGAGGACTCGAGATCGTGGCTCCAGCGTGCGCTGGACTGGCTGCTGTCTCCCCAGCAGGCGTTCGCGGACTATAGCGACCACGTACCAGAGAGAATCGAGGCAGATAGCACCACGTTCGACATCGGTCCGGTTGTACGAAGGGCCAATCCAGCTTCGGGGCGAGCCTTCAGTGCGATGCGGGCTGTTCCGGTCCGGCCTGACGTCGAGAGGTACTTGGACCGCGGAATCAGGCGCTCTGAGCGCTCCTCGAATGAATCAGGTGAGCGGGAGACCGCCTTCGGAGTACGGCGCAGCAACGAGGGTACTGAGACGGCGAGCTGGCACTCAGACGGCAGGTTCTCGTACCACTCCGGTCGCGGCGTCGGCTCAAGACCACCAAGCATGTCCGCCGAGGAAGCGGTGAACGCCGCCCGTTCGTACCTCGAAGAACGGGGAGAGCTGCCAGACGACGCAGTCCTTGCAAGTGTGAATGAGGTACGGTTCCAAAGATGGACTGACCTCGACAGCGCGGAAGAGCAGGATGGCATCGTTGTCCAGTACTCGGTGCGGTTCATTCAGCAGGCCAACGGGATGTTTGTCGAAGGGCCAGGCACAGGCATTGTCGTGACCGTGGGACCCGACGGCGTTGATGACGTCTACAAGAGATGGTTCGAGCTCAGCCCCGTCGCAGGTCCATCGGTGAAAGCAGGGAGAGCACCCGCAGTCCTGCAGAAGATACTGAGCCATGCACGAAGTCAGAGGGATCTCGGAGAGCAGGCGACGATTCGCAACCTCGACATGGTCCTGTATGCCGATGCTACAGGTTCCGGGGAACTCGTACTGCAACCAGCGTGGAGAGCTGAGTTGGAGAACGGTCGGGCGCTGTACGGGGATGCCGAGTCAGGTGCGCCGGTGGTCCAACCTGGCCGCGAGGCTTCGGGGGCAGGGCGATGAATCGCATCGCGCTGTGTCTCTGTCTGCTGTTCGTTATGCACCTTGCTGGGGGGTGTTCTGCTGACGGAGAGCCCGACTTGGCTGCGCTGCACGAGACGTTGCCAGGATTCTCGGGTCATCAGTCCCAGGACTTCTGGTTTGATGTAGAAGACGTTGACTTCACAAGTGACGGAGAGGTCTCAATCGAGGGCTTCGTGCACGAACACGCGGACGATGCAACGAGAACGTGCTACATATTGGGCATGTCCCCCAACGATCGCCATCGGTCTCCCATCAAGGAGCAAGTTGTTGAGTTGGGCACTAGGAGCACGCTCGCCTATTCCTTTGGATTCGAGCAAGGCCAAGGTCAGCCCGAGAAGGGCTACTACACCCTCGTGCTCAGCTGTTTCGGTGAAGACCAACACGTGTTCGTCAACTTCAAATCTACGGATTGGGTGGCAGAATAGACCGAAGCGGAGATGCCACCATCTTGTGGGCGCATCAATCTTGATGATGCAATCAAGTGGAGTCACAGCATGACACCCAAGCGCTCATGGAGGTGAGCAAGCAGCGCACGTAACTCCATCCGGACACCGTTAGACACGGCGCAGGTCACTCTGACACGGTCAGCGGCTGGGGCCTGACCGTACTTGCCCATCTAGTCGCCGCCTGTCTGAAGGCTGATTATCTTGGAGTCAGGAGCATCAATGGCAACAGCCTTGCACTGTCTTGGATGATGAGCGCGGCGATTGAGCGCGCCATCAAGGATGCGCACTACGAGATAGGGATCGCCGAGTCTTGTCATGGTCGAAGCGTGGGTTGGGC
>JAQIBK010000272.1 GCA_027859125.1 Actinomycetota bacterium
CAACAGCACGGTGACCATGAACGACTCCAGCACGTTCTACCTGTCCCAGAGCACCTTCGATTCGTTTGACGACGTGCTCGCGTGGCACGAGAAGGCCTATGCGGACAGTGATTGGGAGAACGTCACCCTGAGCACCGTCGAGTCAGATGGGCTGTCCACCGCCATGATCGGCCTTACCTTCGGCGATTCTCAGTCAACGACCGTGCTCTCCGAGACCGAAGATGGTTCGGTGGAGATACAGCTGAGCATCGTCTGGGCGAACTAGCGGATCGAATTCGGCGGATTCAGGGGGTGCGATGCGCGAGTCTGAATGCGGGGAGATCGATTCGGTCGGACATCTGATCCAGGCGCTGTTCCTGCTGACAGCAGCCGTGCTGTCAGGTGCGGTGCTGAGCGTACCCGGCCCGCTTGGCAACCTGATCGGCATCTTCTGTATGCTCGCCCTCACTGTTGCCGTTCGCTCCTGCGCTCCGATCGAACCCGCGGGACGTGCAGGACAGGCGTTGACCGCGGCGATCGTGCTCGGGGTGGCCGTAGCATCGGCTCTCCTGCTCGTGGCACAGGGATCGGCGCGTATGATCGTACTGGTCCTGCTCCTCTGTTGGCTCGATCTGGTCGAGCGTCGATCGGGGAGCGTGCGCTCCTGGTACTCGGTCGCGGAACTCTCGGCGATCCTCTATGGCACATACCTGCTCGCTCTCGAGCATGTCTCCTGGGTGGCATGGGGTGTTTCGCGTGCGGCAGAGGCCTTCTCCTGGGTCGCGGGTCTGACCACGAAGGGCACGGTATCCGTGGGGCCCGGCTACCTCGGCATCGACCTGCTGGTGCTCTTTGCGCTCTATGTGATCGTCGCTGCTCGACTCTCTCGAGGTTCGCGCACTGCGGTCAGGGCGACTGCACTGTTGGGGATGCTGCTGGCCGCCGGGATCGTGCACGCGGCCCTGTGGGTTCATCTGACACGAATCGATGCGCTGCAGTCAGACGGGCTCTTGCAGCCATTCGTTAATGCCTATGACTTCCGACCGCTGCTGTTCCTGGTCCTGCTCGTGCTCGTGTCCATCCAGCCTCCTCGGATCTCATCGCCTGCCGGGAGAACACCGTTCGCGGTCCGAAAGGCCGTGGTTGTGGCGGTGATCGTGGGGCTCGCCTGGGCACTGCTCGCATGGGGCGGCCCGATCGGCGACGGTGACGGTAGAGTGCTCGTGCTCGACAGCCTGAAGGGCGCGAATGGCGAGGACGTGCCGGTATTCGACAGCTACGGGCTCGAGAATGCGGGCCAGTTCGGCCTGTTGCCGGGCTACGTGAGCGCACGGGGATATGAGGTCCGTGTTGTCGAGGCGCTCGCCGACGACGATCTGGGGTGGGCCGACGTTCTGGTGATCATCAATCTGCGCGACCCGCTCGATGCCGAGACGACTCAGAGCGTGTGGGACTTCGTCTACTCCGGAGGGTAGCTTCTGCTCGCTGGTGATCACACAGGGGGCGAACAGATACGGGACCCCTCCAACGCGCTGCTGGAGCCGTACAACATCGCGCTCGCCTTCGATTCCGCGATACCAATGAGGGACGGATGGCTCAACTGCCTGTCACCGAGCGTTCACCCCGTGTTCGATCGCGTCTCGGAATCTGAGATAGAGGTGCTCGTCGGGGCGTCGCTGTCGGTGATACCTCCCGCTCGCGTCGTGCTGAACGGGCGCGACGGCTATTCGGACGCCGGCGACCCAGCCAACGAGGCGGCGGGTAGTCTGGGCAACATGTCCCTTGACCCAGGGGAGCGTGTGGGCGACCTGGCTTTGGTTGCGGAGGCCTCCAGTGGCGCAGGGCGAGTCATGGTGTTCGGCGATACCACGCCGTTCCAGAACCCGGTGCTGCCGAGGAACTATCGATTCGTGGATCGCGTCTTTCGATGGCTCGATTCAGATGCGAACGCAGGTCTGTGGGCGACGATAGAGCTGGTCGCTTCTCTGGTGCTGCTCTGCGGGGCAGTGCTGATCGTGTACTTCATGCCCGGTGATGTGCGGTTCCTGCTGACGTGTGCGACCGCGATCGCGATCGCGGTCGCGGTTGCGGCGCTGCCGTGGTCGTCGTCGGCTATCGACGATACGGACTACCGGGCGCCCTATGCGGTAGTCGATCTCTCGCACTTCGAGATCGGGCAGATGCAGAAGACACCGGATGCGGTGGACGGGCTCACGCTCAATCTGCAGCGCAACGGATACACGGCCTTTCTCATGCGAGATTTCGACGAAGCACTGGTGCGCGGAGCGGACGTGCTGGTGGTGCCGAGTCCTTTGGCTCCTCTCGCCAGCGACGAGATCTCCGTGATCGACGATTTCGTCTCCGGGGGTGGACTTCTCATGGTGACCGCCGGCTCAGAGCGACCCACAGGGTCACGCAAGCTTCTCGGTCACTTCGGACTGCGTCTCGGTCTTGTGCCACTGGGCCAGGCCACGTCGCTCTGGAACGAAGCGCCGGTCCACTTCTGGAGTGCGTGGCCCGTTGAATCGGTGTCGGGCCGCGAGATGGATGTCCTGACCGAGGTCTGGGGTCACCCCACGGCGGTCTACGTTCCCTATGGCTCGGGCGGTGTGTTCGCGGTTGGCGACGCGTCGTTCCTGCACAACCGCAATCTTGAGGACATTCGGAACTACAACTTGCACAACATCGACTTCTTCAGGGAGTTCCTCGATTCAGTGGGCAAAGGAGGTAGACCCGGTGCGTAGTGCGATGACACGCGGTGTGTGGTTCGCTCCGCTCCTGTTCGCCATGAGCTGGCTCCTCATCGTGCCCGTGTACGAGTCTCCCCGGCCCGCAATCTGGGGAGCGCTCCTGCTTGCTGGCGTGATGCTTTCGGTGGCTGGCTTGCGCGAGATGCGTGTATCCTGCGCGCCTGCAACGGCGGCAGTGATGGTTGCGGCATGCATGTTCGCTGCCGTGCTGGTTCCGTTCCCGTATGGCATCGACCCCGCTCTTGCGGCATTCGGATTCGTTCTGCTCGTGGCCCATCGTCGCGTCGCTTGGGCCGGACCCGGCTTCCTTTTCGCGGGAGCCACCCTGACCGCACAAAGCGTGCTCTTAGCCGTCTACCACAGCACGGCGCCGCGTTTCGCCAGCGTGGGCCTGCTCGGCGATGCAGCCGGCTTCCTGCTTGGGGTCATCGGCGTACCGACCGCCCCCAGCCCCGGGGGACTGCTCGTGAGCACCAGCTCGGGAACACTGACGATGGCCCTTTCGTGGGAGACGTTCGGCGTGCTCGTGCTCGTTCTGTTCGCTGCGGGAGCCCTTCTGCTCGTCACTTTCGCCCGACGTGTCAAACCGGCCCTCGTGCTTCTTCTCGCGCTTCTCCCGGTCTATGCGGTCCTGCGCTTCGCCGTTCTCGTGCTCATGTTCTCGGCGAGTTCCCGGATCGACCTTTTCTGGTCGGCTTCCGTGACACTGCTCTCTTTCGTGTTGCTGCCGGTGGTTCTGTCGGCCGCACTGCCACTTGAGCCGGATCGAGAGCTCGAGGTGCCAGCACTTGCCCCTAGGAACCGGGCGATGCTGGGATCCGCAGCGCTGGTGTGTCTGTCATTCGTCATGATCGTTGGCCTGTGGGGATTCCACGACCCGGGCGTTCGCAAGCAGGGTCGAGTCGTGATGGATGAAGGGCACAGCGACTGGGAGTGGAGCACCCAGGAGCTCGATACGGAGTGGTTCGGAGAGAAGTCCGGCTACAACTACTACAGCTTCTATCAGTACCTGGATCTGTTCTACGACATGGAGCACAACGTCGACCCCATTACCGAAGAGCTCCTGGACTGGGCCGACGTGCTCATCATCAAGACCCCCACCACCCCGTTCACTGCCGAGGAGATCTCGGTCATGAAGCAGTTCGTCAAGGGCGGCGGCGGGCTGTTCCTGATAGGGGATCACACGAACGTTTTTGGCACGAGCACCAACATGAACCCACTCGCCGAGGAGTTCGGTC
>JAQIBK010000103.1 GCA_027859125.1 Actinomycetota bacterium
GTGTTGCCTTCGCCCTCTATGACGATGCTCGAGTTCGAATCAGGATCGTCGATCTCAACGGTCGTTCCTTTGTCATCGATCTCGACGTCAACGCCTGAGCCGCCCTCAACAAGAGCCTCAGCTGTCTCCTCGGCCACCTTGTCGGCCAACTTCTCGCAACCCACGATGCCGAGGACCGCGATCACCAACAACACGACCATGCTGATCCGAAATATCCTGAACATCGGTCCTCCCCCTCACTATCCGAGTACTCCCAAACCCAGTGTACCCGTAGACTCGGCCACACGCACGGGCCTCAGAGGAGTTCAGGATCCGGAACCGCGACGTCGCCGCAGTCCATGCCCGCCAACCGCTCGGAATCGATTCGAGTCATGTAGCCCAAGAGCGAAGCGGTGAGCGCATACTCCCCTTTTGGGCGGACATACTGCCCCATTCGGCACGACAGTGCGGCCACTCCTGCATGCACCCATCGCTAGGACGCCCCCACGTCCCGGTACACCGATGCTACCTCATGTTCAGGCGCTGAGCGGTTCGGACACGGTCTGCGCGGCATGGATGAACAGGCGTCGACCCTCGGGGCAGCAGAATCCGGTCGGATGGACCGCCGTCTTGATCCACGCATCCTGCGCCTGGTCAAAGAAGGTTCTCTCTTTGTGAATACATGTTCGTTATGGATACACGGATTGGCGCCAAAACACGCCATGGAGTTCGATCCGACGCAACTCCGCGTGTGCGAGACGTGTGCCGATTCCTCCGGAAGGGAACAAACGGCAAGTGGATGGCGTCAGGGACTTGGAGGTGTGCCATGGCGGATGCCCGCGACTACCCGTGGCTCACGGTAACGTTCATGCTCATCCTCGGGCAATGGGTGTTGGCGCTCACCTTGCCGAGTGGCGAGGTCACATGGCTCAAGTTCGCGGCACTCGTGCTGCTCGCGATCTGGCTGCCGCTGGAGTTCCTGCCGTTCTGGCACCTCAAGCGTTATGGCGAAGTACCCGCCGATGAGAACTACATGTCAACGACCCGCGTCGTGGATCAAGTCTGTGAGCGTGACTTCGGCCGCGAGTATGCGGTCTATCAGGCTCGCGTGCCGCTCTTGAACGTTGCGGCAGGCATGTGGCGACGGTTCGGCCCGAGCCACACTCCGGCTCACGGGCAGTGAACATGACCGGACACGCGAGATCGCTACCCGCCAAGAGCCTCGAGAAGCCGTGACAGCACCACGACGTCTATCGGCTCACCGTCCACGACGACGGCGTTTCGGAGAACGCCCTCGCGCTCGAAGCCGAGACGTTCGTAGAGAGCCAGCGCTCGTGGATTGCTGACCCAGGCTCGCACCTCCACACGGCTGATGCCGCGAGTGGGTGCCCACATCAGGAGCTCCTGGACCAGCGCAGAACCGATTCCATGGCCCCTGTGGTCCCTGGAGACAGAGAGACCGAACAACCCGCTGTGCACCTCTTCTGGCAAGGTCCCGCCGACGAAATCAAGGAGTCCCACCACTCTGCCTTGAGCACGGGCCATCAGCAGCGTAGAGTTCGCAGGCTCGATACGCGAGCGGACGAACTCATGCTCCTGCTCAATGGTCGGTGCGGACCTGCGATAGATGCCGGGCAGCTTCTCGCTGAACAGCCGAGTCGCATACTCCTGCAGCTCGGTCACATCGGCATCGGTGGCGGTATGGATCTGAAAGGCGGCCATCTGCTACTGCACCTCGATCAGTGAATCGGTCGGCGCGTGCGAGTCGGTGAGCACCGGCACGTCTGCCAAAGGGATAAGCTGGTTGTACAAGTCGTCCCCGAATCGCTCGAATCCATTGATGCTCACCCGACCATCGACTCGATTCTCGATTCGACCCAGAAGTGTCTTCTCATCCAGCGCTGCGTTCGTGGCCAACACGATAATATTGCGGCGCTGCTCGCCCGAAAGAGCCTCGCCATTTCGTTCACGGTCCGCGCCATAGCCAATGGGGAACACGAAGAGCTCATCCCACACACCGCCAGCGGTGCGATACATGCTGCGGAACAGATCGGAGCCGTCGCCCGCCGCCGACGAGATCACGTTGTAGGCGAGAACACCGTCGGGTGCCAGAACGTCATCAACCTCGGCCAGGAACTCCTGAGTGGTGAGATGGAACGGCAGTGAGTCCGAGTAGTAGGCATCGACGATCACGATATCGTAGGTCTCGTTCGTTCGCTGCACGTAGCGGCGAGCGTCCTCGACGAAAGTCTCCAGACGCTCGTCCTGCGGGAGCCAGAAGTACTTCCCCGCCACATCGGCCACAACAGGGTCGATCTCGACGGAGTCGACACGCACAGCCGGATAGTCTCGCCAGTACCGCTTGGTGATAGCACCACCTCCCAGTCCCAGTACGAGAACACGCTCAGCGTCCGGGTTGGCCGCAAGCGCGAGGTGCATGTAGTCCGGATACAGAATGCGGCTCTCGAACGGGTCGTCGAGCAAGATAGCCGACTGACGACTGTTGTCGAAACGCAGGTGACGAGTGGCCTCGTCCTCTGTGACCGATATCCTGTGATACTGCGTGTCGCGCTGGAACAGCACCGTCTCCCCTTGCGCGTTGACCGCATCAGCCGGCGCGACCTGCCATAGCATGACCACGCCCACGATCGCAGCCACAGCGACGACGCCAACCGTGGCACCGATAGTCTGCAG
>JAQIBK010000036.1 GCA_027859125.1 Actinomycetota bacterium
GGTGACGGACAGCTCGTCCCCTGCAGACGTTCGTTGGTTTCGCTCCGCGGTCGATTGGTGGTTGGCGGCAATACTTGTCGCGCTACCGTTCACCCAGGTCTGGGCCCTTCTCTCAGCACTACGCAGCGGTGAGAGCGAATCTGTCCTCGCCACGGCGTTCGGGTGCGCGCTCGTTGCCGCCATCTACGGGTTGCTCGTATTCCCGATGCGCTACGGGATATCCAGCGAACAGCTCGTCATCCGTTTCGGTGTGGTGAGGCAGCGAATCCGTCTGACAGATATCCGTGAGGTGTACCCGACCCACAATCCGCTGTCGTCGCCGGCCCTGTCTCTGAACCGCCTGGCAATCCGCACGGGTACAGGCATGACCGGGATCGCTCTTGTTTCCCCATCGAGCCGCGGCGAATTCCTTGAGACGCTCGCGTCCAGAGCTGGTCTCGTCAGTGAGGGGGATCGGCTCGTGCGGGCACCGGTCGGCGGGAGATCGGTCTAACAAGCGCTTCCACCATGACAAGTCTCGGCAATGAGAGCTACGCTCTCCCAAGACGAGGCAGTGCCTCGTCTTGCAGGTGAAGCGCAAACACGTTCGACAGACGCAGCTACAGCAGGCGCTGAAGGCCATCGAGGATCAGATCGAGACCGAAGTCGAACGCTGCGGCGTCATCATAGGGTTTCGTAGCATACTCCATCGCAACGCAGGCCAAGGACGGAAACGCGTCCTGCGGAATGGCATCGAGGACCTCTTGGGCCACCTCGGTGGAGTCCTCGTCATCGGCCGGAGAGATACTTGACCGCTGCCTCTCGAATCCGTAGATGTAGCTGTCGAGCGCGAGAAACGCGTTCGCGGCGATTCCCGGGGAGAATCCGGCCTCGAGCAACGTGCCGAGGACTCGATCCGCGTAGGACAAGCTGCTTGGACCACTCCGTCCCCGGGAGTCGATGAGCCCGGCGCCCCACCGATGACGAGTGAAGACCTCCCGTGCAGAGACTGCCCGGCGCCGCATTGCCTCCTTCCAGTCAACGTCACTTGAGGGGAGGTCGATCTCGGCCACGACGAGATCCACCATGCCGTCGAGTAGATCGTCCTTCCCAGCGACGTGGTTGTAGAGTGACGCCGCCTCGACTCCGAGCCTTCGACCGAGCTCGCGCATCGTAACCGACTCGATCCCGCTCTCGTCGGCGAGATCCATCGCCGCACGCACCACGCGTTTCCGGTTGAGCGTGTCTCGCGATTCGCTTCCGCCTGTTGCTCGAGCGATCGTGGTGCCTCCTTCGACTGTCCGCGACGTATGACCGGACTTCCACGTCCCTTGACATACTAACATTGTTAGTACAGACTGCCCAGCAGAAACTAACAGTGTTAGCAGTGAGAGTTCGCGTTCACCTTGCACGGAGGCATCACTCGATCAGAAAGGACGGCTGTCATGAAGGATGTCGGTACAAGAGTCTCGGCGCTATGGATCGTGGTCATGTTCACCATGGTCTTCGCGGATATTGTGGGCATGATGATGCCCGGGGTGCTTGAGGCGATGTCGGCCGGAGACGTCGGCGTGCCGGTCACTCAGGGGCTTCTGTTGGTGTTCGCGATACTCATAGAGATCCCGATTGCGATGATCTTCGTTTCTCGCATCCTCAAGCCGGTAGCCAACCGCTGGGCGAACACCGTTGCGGCGGTAGTCACCACAGTGTTCGTAGTAGGCGGCGGGTCGCCGTATCTCCACTACTACTTCTTCGCGACCGTAGAAGTCGCGTGCATGGCGCTGATCGTCTGGTCCGTTTGGTCGCGGCGCAACTCAAACGCCGCAGCGGCTCAGCCAGCGGGGTGAAGGACTCGGCCGGAGCGTTCTCGTGGGTCAGCTGTCGAACAACGGCATCCAGCAGACAGTACGCCGCCTCTGAGGTAGCCTCGGGCTAGGAGCGCGACGAGGCGGCGTATTGCAGCTGATGCCGCTCAACGTTGGGCAGAGAGGGACGCGCGGGGGCGCAGATCGCACGGGCCGACCATCGGTCGAAGGCTAGGCGATCAGCGGATTCACGACGTTGATCAGCAGCCCTACCGCGATGCTGCCCACAAGGAATGTCGTAGCGATGATCCAGGTCGCCCGTTTGCCGAACAGCGGTACGAGAAGCGCGATCGAGGATATGCAGATACCGTTTCCGGCCAGGGTTAACGCGATCGCGTGGCCCATCGGCAGGCCCATCCTCATGAGCGGCTCGAGGATGAGGATGTCCTCGCCCGAGCACAGGAACAGCGGCAGACCGATGCCACCTGCGAGCAGGAGTCCCGAGAACTTTGCGGAGAGGTACTCGCCTACGATGTAGGGCGGCATATAGACGCTGACCAGGGCACCGATGGTGGTTCCAATGATGATGTAGGGCGCCAGGTAGGCCATCAGCTCGAATGAGGAGTCCCATGCCGATTTTTCCCCGTCGATCTGGATGCCTCCGGTGCACCCCTTGCACGCCGTGCATCCCCCTTCGGGCAGCTCAGGATCGACGTCACCCGCGAAACGCTCCACGAGCAGGCCGGCGATCATACCCAGTGCGAAGATCGAGACGATACGCCACATCGTGTACTGCCAGCCGAGTACGCCATACGCGAAGGGGATAACGAACGGGTTGAGCACTGGGACAACGACCATAAAGCACACAACGGCGCGCAGTGCGATGCGACGCGTAGCCAGCAGGCTGTAGGAGAAGGGCACCGCCGCACAGCTGCAGATCGGCAGAAGAGACGCGAAGACACCGGCGCTGAGCATGCTCTTGGGCAGCCAGCCAGGGCGCTTGTGCACGATCTTGGCGATGATCGCGGAGAACACGCAACCCGCGACAAAGAACGGCAGCACCTTGATGCTGAACGAAACGAGGATGTGCCAGAATCCCGCATCGTGCTCGGCCTTCTCGCCCACCGACTTGGTGCACCAGGTGCAGTAGACGTACGCGAATGCGGCAAGCACCGACAGGACCGAGACGACGATCTTGCGACCGAGCGGTGAGAGGGGAAGGCCGACCCGACCCCCTATGACCTGCAGGCGTTCCTTTGCCACCGGACTGCGATTGCGCAGCCACCAGAGCAGGATGGTCACCGCATAGATCGCCGCGAGCGGACCACCCAGGTATTTGAACGTGCTCTCGACGGCCTCTACGAACTGTTCCATGAGTTCCCCCCAGGGGTCGACTTCGGAGGGAAGTCTCACCAACATACATTCGGCGGAAGACGTCCGTTTCCTCTGCAACAACGCCAAGAATCGACTGGCTCACGAATGCCAGAGATAACCAACATCTCTATGCGCGCCTAGTACGCGCCTGGTACGTCGCCAGGTTGATCGCAAGGCTATCGACGCGAACGATCTATGAGTATCGCTTCTTGGAACCCTGCCCAACCTCGGCATTGAGCAGCCGGGGCGGGCGCTACAGTATCGAGAGGGCATGGCCGCTGTTCATGCCGAAACACGTTAGGCCGTCCCTCGCCTGGCTCATCGGCCTTGACGCATATGTCGTATCTGACATATCGTGTTCTCGATGAGCAGCTCTGGCAACAAGCCACTGGTGTGGCTCCACGGTGAGGTCAAGACTCCTCCACTGTCTGCTGCCGCCAGGCTCGAAGCCGGTGTGTTTCTGAGGCGCCTGCAGCGCGGCGAGTCACTCGGTATGCCGCACTCACGCCCCATGAAGGCGATCGGGGCCAGGTGCCATGAGCTGCGCATCGTAGACGAGCAGGCGACGTGGCGGATCGTCTACCGCATCGACAATGATGCGATCGTGATCGCGGATGTCTTCTCCAAGAAGACGCAGGCGACACCGAAGTCCGTCATCGATGCCTGCAAGAAGAGGTTCGGCCACTACGACCGGGTCGTAGGCGACAAAGGGTGAGTGCCATGGACAAGACGAAACAGAAGAAGCTTGCAGCTGCTGGCTTTCGCACCGGGGACGCGAAGGACTTCCTTGGTCTGACCGATGAGGAGGCTGCGTTCGTCGAGCTCAAGCTGGCCCTTGCAGACTTCATGCGTGACGTGAGAGTCGAGCACGGCTGGACACAGACGCACGTGGCTCGGCTGATCGGCTCGAGTCAGTCTCGCGTGGCCAAGATGGAGGCGGCGGACGCGTCCGTCTCGATCGACCTGCTAGTGAAGTCGCTCCTCGCACTCGGTGCCACCCGCAAGCAGGTAGGTCAGGTCATCTCCCGGGCGGCATAACCCGCGCTTCCTTAGTGTCACTCTTCCCGTGTGGGATTCCTGGCATCCGTCAGGTAGCCTCGGATCCGGCGGCGGAGTGACCCACCGCGCTTCTGTCACCTCTAGTGGCTGACCGTCTGCTGTTATGTCCCCCGCCGCCGGGTATCGAGGGGGTCGTCGTCGTGACCTGATAGGAGCCTGGCCAATAGGCCCCAGCTAAGGCGTGTCCGCCGCCGACCCCCACCGCTTGGACTCGACGGCAGGGGGACAGTGATGATCGTAATCGGCATCGACCCGCATATGAAGACCCACACCGCGGTAGCGCTCGACATCGCGACCGGTCGCAAGATCGCGGAGCGGACCGTGGCGGGCGACACGTACGCCGTCGAGACGTTGCTTTCCTGGGCGCGCGGCCTCGGGTCTGAGAGCTACTTCGCGATCGAGGACTGCCGGCACGTCTCGGCAAGGCTCGAACGCCATCTGCTCGGCCGAGGACAGCGCGTGGTGCGCGTTCCTCCCAAGTTGATGGCTGGTACGAGGCGGTCCGCTCGAGCTTACGGCAAGTCCGACGGGATCGACGCGGAGTGTGTGGCACGTGCGGCGCTGCGCGAACCGGACCTGCCGCAAGCGTGCCTCTCAGGACTCGAGCGCGACGTGCGACTGCTCGTCGATCACCGCCATGACCTGGTGCAAGAGCGCACGCGTATCCAGGAGAGATTGCGTTGGAACGTACACGACCTCGACGTCGGGCTCGACTTGCCGCTGCGCGTGCTCGACCGCTACGTGTGGCTCGACCGCTTGGAAGGAACGCTCCTCGGGCTGCCCGAGACCACCTTGCGCCGGATCGCCACCGAGCAGGTGGGCCGCTGTCGCGACCTCACAAGACAGATCCGCTCGCTGAAACGTGAGATCGATGTCCTCACACGCAAGCTCGCGCAAGAACTGCTCGCCATCCCGGGATGCTCCACGCTGAGCGCCGCATGTCTGATCGGTCAGACGGCGGGCGTCTCACGCTTCTCCTCCGAGGCGGCCTTCGCGATGCACGTCGGCACCGCACCTCTGCCGGTGTCTTCCGGCAAGTCCGACCGCCATCGCCTGAACCGCACCGGGAACCGCCGTCTTAACTCGACCATCCACATGATTGCGATTACGCAGGCTCGCATGCATCCGCCGGCGATCGCCTACATGGAGCGCAAACGCGCAGAGGGTATGAGCAACCGAGAAGCGCTCCGGTGCCTGAAACGCTACATCTCCAGGACCGTCTACAAGACGATGGTCCAGGCCGAGAAGGCGCGTGCCGATTCGGTCGTAGAAGTCGATTTCGCACCTGATCCAATCGCTGCGGCAGGGTAGAGTTGACATAGGAGCAACAGCAGATGATGCGCCTTGTCAGGTATCCTCGGCATGGAGGTGCGTGGGGCGCACCACAGCTGAAGCGCAAGAACGTTAGACCGAATCTCGGGACTCCCG
>JAQIBK010000086.1 GCA_027859125.1 Actinomycetota bacterium
CTGGAGAGTCTGGGGCCTGAACAACTGCGGCAAGGGCGAACCCATGCAAGTCGCCCACGTCGCCCACGGGGCCGCCCCCGCCCGATTCCGCGGCGTCAATGTAGGAGTGGGCCGATGAACCACACCGCCGCTACTCGCGAGCTCGCTGCACGGACCGTGGCCATGGCGCAGGCTGCCGGCGCAGACCAGTCAGAGGTTCTCGCGGTCTCAGAAACATCGTCGCTCACACGTTTCGCGGGCAACCGCATCCACCAGAACGTTGCTGAGCATGACTCGCAGATATCGCTGAGAGCCGTTGTCGGCACTCGCACCGGTGTCGCGTCGACCAACAGACTCGACGATGACTCTCTGCGCTCATGCTGCGATGCTGCGGTGGCGATCGCACGGAATTCGCCCGACGATGAAGCCTTCCCTGGACTGCCCGAGCCGACTGAGATCATAGCGGCCGAGCGTGCCCTGCAAAGCACCATCGACTTCTCGGCTCGCGACAGGGCCCTGGCGGCCGGAGACATCATCGAACAGTCGCGTGTTCGCGACCTGACGGCCGCCGGCAAGGTACAGACCACCATCGCTGCGATAGCGATAGCCAACTCTCTGGGCATCGACAGCGCAATGCTCACGACCGCCACGATCGCCACGGTCCTGTCCATGGGCACTCATGGCGGCTCGGGCTGGGCGTCCTTCATCGGCGCTGATGCGTCGGAGCTCGCTGCGATCGCCCTAGGCGACCGGGCAGCTGCGCTGGCCGGTCGCAGCGCACAGCCGGGCGTACTCGACGCCGGTGACTACACGGTGGTTCTAGCACCTGAAGCCGTGGGGGCGATCGTCCAGTTCCTGGGGTGGATGGGTTTCTCGGCCAAGGCAATGGCCGAGGGTCGCTCGTTCATGAGCGGGCACACGGGCGAGCGGCTCATGTCGCCGCTGGTGACGATAGCCGATGACGCGCTGGCATCCTATGCGATGGGACCCACGTTCGACTACGAGGGCGTCGGCAAGACGCGTGCGGCGCTTGTGGATCACGGGGTTGTGGGCGGACCGGTGACAGACTCGTACTGGGCAGCACGTACCGGTACCGCCAACAGCGGCCACGCACTCCCGGCTCCCAGCGCTTGGGGCCCACTCCCCCTGAACTTGGAGATGGCGCCGGGGGATTCAAGCATCGATGAGCTCATCGGCTCGGTGAAGCGAGGAGTGTACGTGACCAGGTTCCATTATGTGAACGTCGAGGATCCGGTTCCTGTGCTCCTGACCGGCATGACTCGAGACGGCACGTTCCTGATCGAGGACGGCAAGCTCATGCGCCCACTCAAGAACCTGCGCTTCACCCAGAGCGCCGTTCAGGCACTCAACAACGTGCGGGGCGTGACGCGGGAGAGGCGACTGGTGGGCACCGAGGGCATGGCGAGCTTCGTTCCAGGTCTGCTGGTCGACGGTTTCTCGGACACAGGACAGACCGGCTAGCGCAGGGAGTCGCTCGCGCTACGCTTGAGCTCGCTCTATGGCGCGGATTCCGCCTCCTGCGCGGCGATCATGTCCTTGACCTTCATGAGCCTGGTCAGGTTGCTGCGCTCAGCTTCTTCGAGCTTCATGCCGATCTCATGGATCGCGTCGTTGAGCTGCGGGATCAATACATGCTCGAGTGCGTTGACGCGTCTGCGCGTACGCTCTATCTCGGCTGCCAACAGCTCGATCGCCTTCTCGCGCTCAGCCAGCTCGATGAGCCTGGGTGCCGCGACGCCGACCGCACCGAGCGCCCCGTCCAGAATCGCAGGTGTCGTCACCAGTGAGTATCCGCCAGGCGTCGGGAGGTCCCGAACCTGGAACACAGGTATGCGCACGCTCATGACGTTGCGCTCACTGACGTCCACGAGTTCAACGGGGGTTCCCGCAGCGAGCGCCTGCATGAACGACGCCCTGCCCGCCTCAGCACGTGCTATCGCCACGCTGCCATATACGGCGAGCAGTTCACGCTCGACCTCTGCACGCAGCCGCCGAATCTCGCCGATTCTGGCGAGGAACTCCTTCATGAGCTCGTCGAGTTTGTCTTTTAGCAGCTTGTGGCCGCGTTGCGCCACACTGCGCCTCCGTCGGAGCTTCATGAGCTCCATGCGATTGGGATTCACCCGCAAGGCCGGCATCAGCGAATCACCCATTCCCAGAAGATGTAGATCATGATGCCGACAACCGCCACAGTGTTCACCGTGCGTAACGTGATCACGGCAGCCGACGGCTTCACGCCCCAAGCCTCAAGCGCGCGATTCCCGACCACCTGAAGGACCACGAGGGCAACAAGCAGGGCAGCGAGAGCTACCCATATGACGACATCCAGCATTGCTAGCCTTCCATGTCCGGGAGGTATCGCTCAACGAAATCGTCCTTGATACGCTTGAGCTCAGTACGAGGAAGTAGCGTCATGAGCTTCCAGCCCAACGTCAGTGTTTCTTCGACGGAGCGTTCCTCATGCTCAGCCTGACGTATGAACTCCCCCTCGAATGCATCGGCGAAGCGAGAGAAAGCCTTGTCGTCGTCCGAGAGAGCGGCTTCGCCGAGGATCACGGCGAGCTCCTTGGCCTGGATGCCACGTGCGTAGGCTCCGAACAACTGGTTGGAGAGGTCGGCGTGATCCTCGCGGGTCTTTCCCGGCCCGATGCCCTTCTGCTTGAGTCGCGACAGCGACGGCAGAACGGCGACAGGAGGATAGATGCCGCGGCGATGCAGGTTGCGGTCCAGGATGATCTGACCCTCGGTGATGTACCCGGTGAGGTCGGGGATCGGATGCGTCTTGTCATCCTCCGGCATGGTGAGGATCGGTATCTGGGTGATCGAGCCCTTGCGACCCTTGATGCGGCCGGCGCGCTCGTAGATCGTGGCGAGGTCCGTGTAGAGGTAGCCGGGGAATCCTCGGCGACCGGGGACCTCCTTGCGTGCCGCTGAGACCTCACGCAGGGCCTCGCAGTAGTAGGTCATGTCGGTGAGGATGACCAGCACGTGCATATCGCACTCATAGGCCAGGTACTCCGCAGCCGTGAGCGCCATTCTCGGTGTTGCGATGCGCTCGACAGCGGGGTCGTCGGCCAGGTTGAGGAACAGGACCGAGCGTTCGATCGCGGCGGTGTTGCGCAGCTCACTCATGAAGAAGTCGGCGTCTTCGAAAGTGATGCCCATTGCCGCGAAGACGACGGCGAACTCGCCCTCGAGCTTCTCGCCGACCTTCTGCGGGTCATCGCTGCGCGCAAGCACCGCGGCCTGCCGTGCGATCTGAGCCGCGAGCTGGTTGTGCGGCAGACCGGACGCAGAGAAGATGGGGAGCTTCTGCCCGCGAACGAGCGGATTGAGCCCGTCGATGCTCGATACGCCGGTCTGAATGAAGTCGTCGGGGAAATCTCGCGCCGTCGGATTGATGGGAGAGCCGTAGATGGATACGTCCTTGTCGGGCAGGATCTCCGGGCCCCCGTCGCGCGGACGACCAAGACCGTCGAACACACGACCGAGCATGTCACGGGACACGCCCAGCGTGAGTCCTCGGCCAAGGAAACGGACCTTGGTCTGACTTGGGTTGGACCCCTGGGTGCCCTGGAACGCCTGCACGAGCGCAACGTCCTCGTTCACCTCGAGCACGTTGCCGAGCGAACGCCTGCCGTCAGGGAACTCGAGTTCAACGAGTTCTCCGTATGTCACACCCGATACGTTCTCGACCAGCATGAGGGGCCCGACGATGTCGCGCGTGGTCATGTATTCGCGCTTCATCGGGCATCACCCACTTTCAGGCCCTCTCCGACCAACTGCGTCTCTATGTCGGACCCGATCTCGTCGAACACTGACATCTGGTCCTCCTCTGAATACTTCGCGCGGGTGATCCGCTCGCGAACGGGTGCCGTGAATATCCGCTTGAGCGGCGCTCCCTGCGCGTGTGCCTCGAGCGCCTTCTCGTGGAACAAGAGGATCATCTTGAGCAGCCGATCCTGCTTGGCGAGCGACGTGAACTGGTCATCGTCACGGAAGGCGTTCTGCTGCATGAAGTCCTCGCGGATCGACTTCGCTGTCTCCATGAGGATCTGTTCCTCTGGACTCAATGCATCGACGCCCACGAGCCGCGCGATCTCGGCGAGCTCGCTCTCTCGCTGCAGGATCTCCATGCAGTGGTCGCGACGCGGGCGGAACTCAGTCCCAACGTTCTCCACCCAGTAGGGCTTGACCTTGTCCAGGTACAGCGAGTAGCTCGTGAGCCAGTCGATCGCCGGGAAGTGACGCTGGAAAGCCAAAGTGTCCTGCAGTGCCCAGAAGACTTTGACCACACGCAGGGTGTTCTGAACGACCGGTTCCGAAAGGTCTCCACCGGGAGGTGAGACCGAGCCGACGACCGATACCGAACCGATACGTTCGCTTCCTGCCTTATCTGCGGATGCGTCCTCACCCGAGACAGTACCCTCGGGCAGTGGACCACCGAGCGTGGCGACCTTGCCGGCGCGCTCGTAGAACGCAGCGAGCTTCGTGCCCAGGTACGCGGGATAGCCCTCGTCGCCGGGCATCTCCTCGAGGCGACCTGAGATCTCGCGCATGGCCTCGGCCCAGCGGGACGTCGAGTCGGCCTGCAGCACCACGTTGTAGCCCATGTCGCGGAAGTACTCCGCCATGGTGATGCCGGTGTAGACGCTCGCCTCGCGAGCGGCAACAGGCATGTTGGATGTGTTGGCGACGAGCACCGTGCGCTTGAGCAACGGCTCGCCTGAGTACGGGTCAACGAGCTCGGGGAACTCCATGAGCACGTCGGTCATCTCGTTGCCGCGCTCACCACAGCCGATGAAGATGACGACCTCAGCGTTGGACCACTTGGCGATCTGGTGCTGCGTGACGGTCTTGCCCGCACCGAACGGTCCGGGAATGCACGACACGCCGCCCTTCATGAGCGGGAAGAACGTGTCGATCACCCGCGTACCGGTCACGAGCGGTTCGTCCACCGAGAGCTTTCCTCGGTACGGACGGGGTACGCGTACCGGCCATTTCTGCATGAGCAGCAGGTCCTCCAGGGAGCCATCCTCGGTCAGAATGTGACCCACTGGCTGCTCCACCGTGTAGGTGCCGCTGGCAATATCCTGAACGGTTCCCGACACGTTCGGCGGCACCATTATGCGATGAGTGATGACTTTGTTCTCCTGAACGATGCCCACCACATCGCCAGCCTCCACGCGGTCCCCGACGGTCACGGTCGCATCGAACGCCCACTTCGCCTCTCGGCTGAGGCCAGGCGCAGTCACTCCGCGCGCCAGGAATGCTCCAGTGAGCGCCTCGAGGGCGTCGAGCGGGCGTTGCACGCCGTCGTAGACTGAACCGAGCAGGCCGGGACCCAGTTCCACGGATAACGGAGCGCCAGTGGACTCGACCGGATCTCCCGGCCCAAGACCTTCCGTCTCCTCGTAGACTTGGATCGAACAGCGCGTGCCACGCATCTCGATGATCTCGCCCATGAGCCCCTCGGCTCCAACGCGAACGAGGTCATACATCCTGGATAGCGCGAGACCCTCCGCGACAACCAGTGGACCCGCGACTTTTACGATTCTCCCTTGCTCCATCTATACGTCCTCTTCCTGCAATCGCCGCTGCCAGTTCGAAAAACTCACCAGCGTGCGCCTCTGAAGAACTTCTCAGACCTCTGCAACTAGGGCCGTCGTTCCCAGCGCTCTTACAATGGCTCCGTCCAACTTGGCCTTTCCAACTCCACCGGCGCTACCAGCGCCGGGAATCACCGTGACTGCGGGTATCGGACGGTCGAGGTTCTCGGCCACGAGGTCAGCGAGCACCTCGTAGACCGGCTCCGTGACGAGCACGACCGCGTACTCCCCGCTCTCCAGTTCAGACCACAGATCGCGCGCCGTGGACGGATCGTCAATGGCGAACGCAGCGAAACCAAGCGGACGGAACCCCGCCACGCTGGTGGCATCACCGACGATTGCGACCTTGAGCGCCAACTACACCACGTCCCTCAACCGCTCACGAAGCACATCAGTATCCGCCCCGGCCATCTTTCCGATGAGCAGAGCGCGCAACGCCGAAGACTCACCACGGCGAGCCATAGCGTAGGCAACGACCGGCTCAGGGCCGATTGCGACCATGCGCGCCTCACGAAGCACGCGAGCGAGGATCTTCTCAGCCACGATATCGAATCGGCTCGGGTCCAGGAGCGTATCCGAACCCACGCCCGAGAACATGCGCTGACGGGCGATCTCCACCGCAGCATCCGCTACCGGGATCCTGTAGAGACTGATGAACCACTCCCGTTTCATTGAGCCGCCAGACACGAAGTACCTCTCCGCGACCGCGACCGGCAGTTCCTTCTGGCGCGCACGCAAGAACGCCTTGACGTTCCCGAGATCGGCCATCGATCCAGCGAGCCCACGCAGGAACTTGCTGTCCGACTCATCAGCCAGCTCACCCAGACGAGCATAGTAGACCGTATCCACGGCGGGATCGATCGAGTCCGGATCAAGCGTTTCGCGATTCGTGGAGGCCATCTTGCGAGCCGCGGTCAAAGCCTTCGCCATCTCGGCGGAGAGCCCGCCGCCAGTCTCGAACGCCTCGACAGGTGTGAGGGCGAGGGGATCCGCCAACCCCTGCGCGGGGATTCCCAGCGTCTCGGATTTGAGTGCGGCCCGCAGGTTCGCGTACTCATGCTGCGCACGAAAGAACTCAATGAGACTCTCGGGCAGATTCGCACGCTCGAGGAAGTCCGCATACATGTCGGCCATCGCCTCATCGAGCGCATGCTCAACTCCATCGGCGGTAGTCACGTTCTCGATGTAGCCACCGTACGGGGTATCGGACAGCACGCGCTTCTGAGCTTGGAAGTCCGGCGCATCGAGCAGTCGCTCGAATGCAGAGCGAGACAGCAGCCGCGTCTCCAGGACGCGTACACGCCCCGTGGCGAAACCGTAACGTATGGGATCGCTGATGACGCGCACTACCTAGCCCTCCGCCTCATCGAACAGGACCCTGCTTGCGAGCGATACCATCTCTGCTCGACGTGCCTCCACCATTGCGGCAGGCGAAACCTCCACGCGGGTGCGCTTGCCCACCAACGCCACACCCTGAGCCGCATCGCCTGTGGAGTCCTCGATGCTCAGCTTGAGGTCATACCGACTCAGCATCTCCGGCAACGCGGTGCGCAAACGTGGTTCATCGGCCCGAGAGAGAACGATGATCTCGTCGCCCCTGGCGACCTCGGCGACTCCTCTTGCTATGAGTTCCGCATACTCCGAATCGGGCAGGTCCTGCATCTGACGCACGACGTTCTCCAGGACGCGGTCGATCAGCACGTGCTTCTCGGCCACCAGGCGATCACGGCCTCCCAGCCGCGCACCGGCAAGAAGCGTCGCCGCCTCATCGCGTGCGGTGCCCCGCTCAGAAGCCAGCGTCGCCCCGCGTTCGCGAGCCGCACGTTCCTGTGCGTCATGTCGTATCTGCTCGGCGTCCTTCTCGGCGGCAAGGACCAACTCGGCCGCCTCGCGCTCCGCATCATCGGAAATGCGTCGTACTATGTCTGCGAGTGCCACGGTCTACCTCAACGCGTTCATCATCATGATCGAGACGATGAACGCGAGCACCGCGTAGGTCTCGACCAGCGCCGGGAAGATAAGCGACTTACCTGCGTTCTCGTCCTTCTTCGCGACCATCCCTGCCGCACCGACTGCGACAACACCCTGATAGATGCCGGATACAGCGCAGAGCAGCGCAACCGGCAGGCATGCGAAGAACACGCGCATACCCTCGGTCGCGGACAGGCTGAGATCGCCCAGGAACCCGATCGCGAGCAGTGCCGTGATGAAGCCGTAGATGCCCTGCGTCGAAGGCATGGCCGCGAGCGGGAGCACCTTGCCGAACTTCTCGCCGTCCTCGGCGATGATACCTGCCGCAGTGTTGCCGATCGTGGAAAGGCCGATGGCGGAACCGAGTCCGCCTCCGAACGCCGCGAGCGCTCCGCCCAACAGCACCCACTCCACACCGGTCATGCCCAGCACGAACTCTTTCACTTGGCCGTTCCTCCTTCCGCTTCACTCGTTCCCGAGTGAAGGACCACCGACTGTTGGCGCAGGGTGAACGGCCGATACGGCCGGCCCCCGCCCTCATAGAACTTGCCAAAGAACTCGACGAACTGCAGGCGCGCAGGATGCACGAACGCGCTCAGCAGGTTGATCACGATGTTGAAAGTGTGGCCGACGATGAAGATGAGTGCCCCGGCCAGCACTGCGACTCCACCGCCACCACCGACCATGGCGGCGAGGTCGTTCATGACGCTGCCAACGAGCAGGCTCGCCATGCCCAGCGCCGCCAAGCGCGAATACGAGATGAAGTCCGACGCGATACCGACCACGTCGTAGAGGCCCAGAAGGCCACCGCCGAGAGACTTCAGGAAGCCTATCGGTCCTCGAACACCCCAGATGCGGCCCTTGGTGAGTATGAGAAGACCGGCGCCGGTGCTGATCGAAACGGTCATCAGATCGGGAGCAAGCACACCAACGGCGATAGATGCAATGAACACGATCACCGAGATCTCGCCTGCCGCGCGACCAGGATCACCGTGTTTCACATAGCTGTACGCGTTGATCAGAACCCCCAGGAGCA
The DNA here is from genome assembly GCA_027859125.1 of Actinomycetota bacterium. Taxonomy (GTDB): domain Bacteria; phylum Actinomycetota; class Coriobacteriia; order Anaerosomatales; family UBA3086; genus UBA3086. Next base: position 8,617 of record JAQIBK010000086.1, read on the forward strand.
CATGCACGACGCCCAGCGCGACGGAGAACACGAGGAAGGTCGTCGCATCATCAGGCAGGTCGAGAACGGGCGTGTATCTCAGGAATGCGGGCAAGGACCCTTCGGCCAACGCGAAGTAGCTCCGCGTGGGGATCCCAGCGATTATCGAGGCCACGCCTCCGTAGATGAACAGATCCATGAACTTCTTCACGCCTGGAGCCACATCGAGTCGTGTCTTGATGAGCCAACAAGCGAGCATGAGAACGATGCCGTAGCCGACATCTCCTATGCAGATGCCAAAGAACAGGAAGAAGAACGGCGCCACGAACGGTGTCGGATCCACGTCGCCGTAACGCGGACGACCATAGAGATCGGTCAGCGACTCGAACGGTCGCATCCACGCCGGATTCTTGAGTTCGACAGGAACCTCATCGCCGGGAGCGGGATCCTCAAAGACGATATCGACCTCGCGTGTCACCGGAGCCAGATCCTTCATCAGCTCGTCACGCCTGTACTCCGGCAACCAGCCACTGATCAGGAAAGCGCGCTCGCTTGCCATGAACTCGTTGCGAACCTCGACCGCGTCGCGGCGCGAAAGCAGCATCTCAACAAGCGCGAAAGTGTGCGCGTACTTCTCAGCCAAACCCGAGGCACGTTCCTCGAGATCGATTCGCTCCTGCTGCAGCTCGACGATGCGCTCTGCTGCGCAGGCGCTCTCCTCGGCAGGATAGTCCTGAAGATCGGGGAAGCCCACCTCTTCGAACTCTGTGAGAGAAAGGGCCGACCTGACACTCGCAAGCGCCTCCCGATGAGCCATCACCACCCACGCCTCGCGTGAGCCGGCGGCGCCTACCTCGGCAACGGACACAAGGTCGATGGCCTCACGCAAAGACTGACGGATGTCTTGGGACGAGGCTTCCGGGACCGTGCCCGTGAACAATACGACGTGTTCAGAGCCCTTCCACTGGGATATCTGGAGATGAAGGCCACTCCAAGGCTCGAGGTGATGGATGAGGCCGCTAAGACGTGCGACCTCGCGCTCCAGACTCGCAAGACGATCGGATATGCGGTCGCACTCGCGATAGAGAGCGATGAAGTTGCCATCCGGGTCCAGGCCCAGATACTCTTCGCGCGTGAAATGGAACTTCTCGGAGACGAACGTGGCGAACGGCGCCTCGTTCACGTGGAAGCGACCCAGAAAGTCACGCACGAACTGCGCATCGGCGATCTGCTCATCGAGCCTGTGAAGTCGGTCCTCGTCTATCGCCATCGGCTTCAGCACGCTCAAGCCGACTTCAGAATCCAGCGTCTCATCGTCCCCCTGGTGTTCAGGGGAGTCCGAGGCCATGACTTCGGGGGCGGGGTACGCTGCGACCTCAAGGGCGCCAGCATGCTGCAACCGATCGACCAGCTCGTCAGAGATCGACCCGTGGGCGATCACAGTGACCTTGAGCATGCGGGCGACGGACACGCAGCGTCACCTCACCAGTTCTGAGACGACCGCGTCCGCGGCAATCCCCATACGAGTCTCGGCACGAGATATGACGTCACCGAGAGCCGCGTCGGCATCATGATCAGCCGCGGATCTCGCACTATCGGCTTCCTGCAATATCTCAGTGCGCTGTTCGCTACCCTCTACAGAGGATTCGCGGGCAGCAGCCTGCACGATGGCCTCGGATTCAGCAACAGCTTTCGCGCGAATCTCGCGAGCGCGATCACGTGCTGCGTCGACGGCACGACGCGCCGCCTCCTCGGCCTGAAAGATCTCCTCTAGCTTCTCCATGCGGGTATCCCCCTGATCGATCACCCCGGAGGCCGGAACCGTAGGTGGATTCTACCATTGATACGCACGAGCATCTGAGTGAACCGGATCATGCGCCATGGCACCGCGCCTGACGGTTGAACGGCGCGTTATAATGTAGTTCGCCATAATCACCTCATAGCCTCCCAAGGATATGCCACACAACAACGAATCAACATCCAAGCGCACCCCGGGTGCGCCTCGCTCCCACAGACGGACCAGGACCGTGCGACGCATCAACACCACGCCGCCCAGGACCGCGAATGGGCCAACGGTCGCACCCATGAAGTCCGCGGGTGTATCACTGCGCGATCGCGAAATGCGCAGGAGCGCCGCACGCAAACGAAAGGCTCTCATGGATGTGGCGATACTCGCAGTGGCGGCAATGCTTGTGGCCGGTCTGCTCGTCGCCTGGAATGCGACACGAGCCACGGGCACCGAATCGGTGAGCGCACTGGTCGCGGCGGAGAACGCCTCCATCGACCGCGATCCGACACCCATCTTCGCCACGTATCGAAGCCTGCCACTGCGCCTTCCGGTCCCCGCTGAATCTCTTACGGAGATCGCCTTCCACCAAGCATCCGGAAAGAGCGCTCTCAGTATGGAGACGAGTCTCCCCGATGCGGACATGACCGCTGCCGGCGAAAACAGAGGCACGCCCAAGACGACCACGGCCTCCAACGACACTGTGGTGCTGGAGGCACAAGTGCTGCGAATGTGGCGCAGCAACCGAAGTGGAGAACCGGATACTGCTGCTGACGTGGGCGCCGCCCCCGGGACGATCGTGTACGCCCCTGTGAGCGGCACGGTCATCGGCGTGAAGAAGTACTGGCTATACGGAGAGTACGAGGACTACGAGATCCATATTCAGCCCGAAGGATGGCCGGAGGTGGACTGTGTGCTGATACACATCGACAATATCCGGATCTCAGTGGGTGATCGCGTTACCGGCGGCGTGACGCCCGTGGCAGAGATCAGACTTCTCTCCGACCGAGTGGACCATCAGATCGGGGCCTACACCAGTGATGGTGGAGACCACGTGCACATTCAGCTCAATCAACTGGACGAGCCGGGCAAGTTCGACATGATCGACGGCTCATAGCGTCGACGATTCCACCGCAAGTCTGCGCCGTGCTGACTTCTCACTCATCGGCGGATCTGCGCAGGAAGCCACGGAACCTGCGGTCGAACTCATAGCGCGCGAGCAGCACCTTGCGTCCGCACCCATGGCACTCCAGCCCGATATCCATGCCCACACGTGTGATGATCCACTCGTTGGCGCCGCACGGATGAGCCTTCTTGAGTTTCACGGTATCGCCGATGCGAACCGGCGTGATGGGTACTGCCACGGCGTCCTCCGCGATCCGAGAATGCGAGCTGTACCCTCGAACCAACCCGTCCGCATGTGTTTGCTGAACGCGCAAGGTACAGTATAAGGAGTATAGCCCGAGTCGAATCCGTGCGACCGTATATGGAGGAGCATCTATGAGAACCCCCGCCGTGCTGTCCGTGCTGGGTGAGGATCGCGTGGGAATCGTAGCCGCCGTCTCAAACGCCCTTGCGGAATCCCAAGTCAACATCGAGGACATCAGACAGACCATCCTCTCCGGCATCTTCTCCATGACAATGCTCGTCACCGTGGACGAGGAGACAGTTCCGTTCGAAGGCGTCCAGGCTCGACTGGTGGAAGTGGCCAAGGCTCTCGACGTCCAGATCACCCTGCAGCGCGAAGACGTGTTCCGCTACATGCATCGCGTCTAGCTGAAGTTCGCGTTCCCTTGGCAACGCCGGGTCCCCGTGACGACGATTCCACACCGTCCTTACTCAAGGAGATAACAGATGCGCATCACGCCCGAGGAGATCGCTGAGACACTGACAATGGTGACCCAGCAGAATCTGGACATCCGAACAGTCACGTTGGGGCTGTCGCTCGGGGACTGTGCGACCGACGACATCGACGTGATGTCCACCCGCATCTACGACAAGATCTGCAGATGCGCCGAGCACCTGGTGCCTACCGCGAAGAGCATCGCAGCGGAGTACGGCGTGCCCATCGTCAACACACGCATCTCTGTGACCCCGATCGCGCAGCTCGCTTCGGCATGCAAGGCCACGAACATCACGCCCCTGGCTGTGGCCCTGGATCGTGCGGCCGACACCGTTGGCATCGATTTCATAGGCGGATTCTCCGCACTGGTCCATAAAGGCATGGGAGACGGCGACCGCAGATTGATCGACTCGATCCCGGAGGCGCTCGCCTCCACGCGACGTGTGTGCTCGTCGGTCAACGTGGCATCCACGCGCGCGGGGATCAACATGGACGCAGTCCTCCGCATGGCCGAAGTGGTCAAGGAGACCGCCCAGCTGACAGCCGATCGCGACAGCATAGGCTGCGGCAAACTGGTGCTGTTCTGCAACATGGTCGAGGACAACCCGTTCATGGCTGGGGCCATGCACGGATCGGGTGAGGCCGACGCCGTGATCAACGTTGGCATATCCGGCCCTGGAGTGGTGAGGGCGGTGGTTGCCTCCTTGTCGCCACAAGCCGATCTGACCGAGGTCGCCGAGGCCATAAAGGCCACATCCTTCAAGATCACACGGGCAGGCGAGTTGATAGCGCGAGAAGCGGCGAGACGACTGGGCGTGGGAATGGGCATTGTGGACCTCTCACTCGCGCCCACACCTGCGCAGGGTGACAGCGTCGCCGACATCATCGAGGCCATGGGAGTCAAGCGCTGCGGGGGCCCCGGCACGACAGCCGCCCTCGCGTTGCTCAACGACGCGGTCAAGAAGGGCGGCGCAATGGGGTCCAGCTCCGTTGGCGGACTCTCCGGAGCTTTCATCCCCGTCTCGGAGGACCAAGGGATGATCCGTGCAGCCATGACCGGTGCCCTGACCATCGAGAAACTCGAGGCGATGACAGCTGTGTGCTCGGTGGGACTCGACATGATCGCGATTCCGGGCGACACGGCTACCGAGACCATTGCGGCGATAGTGGCGGATGCCTGCGCGATCGGCGTGATCAACAGCAAGACAACAGCTGCGCGCCTAATACCTGCAGTAGGCAAGTCTGTTGGCGAGAGCGTCGAGTTCGGCGGACTACTCGGCACCGCACCGGTGATGTCGGTCAATGAGTGGGCCGGAACTGGCTTCGTACGACGTGGGGGTCGGTTCCCAGCCCCCTTGAACAGCCTCAGAAACTAGTACCCGGAGATCGATTCTCTCCGCTCGCCTCCTGATGACGACCGTCGGTACACTCGTATACCCCATATGCTATCCGTTCGTCGGACTATCGTGCCGCAGGGCGTCTAGGTATTGTGTTCACCATCACAGCTCCCGATAAAAAACACATAAGAGAAATGCAAGCCTGCGCGGCACCCGGTGAACCAAGCCGCACGGACAAGGAGGCTCTCCATGAAGAGAACCATCGGAATCACACTATTGGTAGGCGCCATGGTATTCGGTGTCATCGCTATGGCGAACGCTGCCGCACCGCCCGTCGTAGTCACCGCTGGTGTCAACTCTGTTCTGAGCATCGCTGTCGACACGAACGCAGTGGCCTTCGGCAATGTCGATCCTGGCGCAAGCTACACTAACGCCACGGAGCCCCAGGTTACCGTCAAGTCGAACAAGGACTTCACCTACACCGAGGCTGTAGCAACCGGCGATGCCGCGATCATCGCCTACATGACGCAGGTCGGCGCAGTCGATCAGGGTACCGAGGGTTCGCGTGGCGTCTTCAAGAAGACCTACACCTACACCTTGGACCTCACCCCGGATACCTCGTTCACCGATCTTGATCCGGCCACGCCTTACACCGCAAACTACAACTTCACCGCAGTCCAGCTCTAGTACCTCTCGCAGAACAAGTAAGAGGGCCGGTGCCGCCAGGCACCGGCCCTCTTTGCGTTTCTGAATTCAAGTTTGAAGTGCAACACTTCCTCTGAGCACGCCTACGATTGTGCATAGCATTCCTCCGGTGCTCTGTAGCCGAGCCGCTTCCTCGGTCTCTTGAAGCGCTCGGGCTGCCTCTCGATGATCTCGACGGTACGAGCAGTCGCGTCGTCCGCACAGTGGCGGGCGAGCTTGCCCATCTGCAGGTAGCCGGCCGTTCGAAGATATGGCGTTCACCAGGCAGTCTTCCTCGGCTGTCGTGACTCCGGTAGCGT
>JAQIBK010000213.1 GCA_027859125.1 Actinomycetota bacterium
GCGGTGGCCGCAGGGACGTGATCGTAGTGGTGATCGACCGGGCGATAACCTGGTTGATCGACTCGTTCGCCATGGCCATGAAGCTCTTCTTGACCAGACGCGTGCCGTTCTCCTTGATGCGATGGAACACGACGATCGTGTCGTACAGCGAGTAACCCATGATCGTCAGCAGCGCGGCAATCGTATTGGGCGTCACCTCACGTCCCATCAGCGAGTAGATGCCCAACGTGATCACTATGTCGTGCACGAGGGCCACGACCGCAGTGAGCGACATCTTGTACTCGAAGCGGATCGATATGTAGAGGAGTATTGCCGCTATCGACAGTGCGAGCGCGAGCAAGGCCGAACGCGTGATGTTCTTGCCCCAGCCCGGACCGATCGTGGTCACGTCACCGTTCTCCGACGGGATCCCCAGAGTCTCCATCGCCTGCTGGTACGTGGTGTTCGCCACGTCGGGATCGCCCTCGCTCGTACGAACGATGAATCCACCGTCGTCGGCGGACTGGATCTGAGCGCCCTCAACGTCCGAATCGGCGAGAGCGCTGCGCACTTCCTCGATCGTGACGTCGCCAGTGTGGGTGAAGTGCATGACCGTACCGCCCTGGAACTCGATCCCGAACGTGAGTCCCTGGATCAACAGAGCTGCAATGCTCGCAACAACGAGTACGGCTGAGAAGCCGAACATGTAGTTGCGCTTGCCCATGAAGTCGAAGATTACCTTAGTCATTGGCGCCACCACCCTTCACACCAAAGAGGGTGGGCATCTTGGGCACCACCGATTCCGCGAGCATGATCATGACGCTGCGAGTGAACAGCGTGGCCACCAGAAGATCGACCGTGATACCGATCATCAGCGTCAGTGCGAAACCGCGGACCGGACCGATCGCGACCATGTAGAGCACGAGCGCCGACGTGAACGTCACGAGATCGGCATCGAGGAACGTTAGAATCGCGTGCTTGGTGCCGGAGCGTGCTGCTGAGCGGTACGTCTTGCCCATGCGCACTTCTTCTTTGAAGCGCTCCATCATGAGAATCGACGAGTCAGCCGCCAGACCGATAGTGAGCACGATGCCCGCGATGCCAGGCAGCGATAGCGCGAACCACCCGAAGGTGGAGAGAACCGCGAGTACTCCCAGGAACAGCGATGAGAACGTGATCATGCTGAACCAAGCCATGACGCCGAAGCCGCGGTAGTAGATGCCCAAGTAGATCATGACCAGACCAAGACCGATGAGGGCCGACATGACACCCTTGTTCAGCGAGTCAGCGCCCAGCGTGGCGCTCACGCCTCTTGCCTCGGAGAAGATCAGCGAGACGGGCAGTGCACCTGTCTCAAGAACCGTCTGAAGCCGCTTGGCTTCCTCGGCGGTGAATCCACCGCTGATGGCCGTGGAGCCGTCAAGACTCGCTTCGCGCACCACTGGCGCGGACTCGATATTGCCGTCCAGAACGATTGCGATCTGACGACCGATGCGGGCGCGCGTGATCTCTGCCCACCGGGCCGTGCCCTCGCTGTTGAACGTGACGGCAACCTCGATCTAGCCCGTGTTCGGGTCGGTACCGATCGTCGCATCGGTGATCACATCACCAGTGAGCAGGATGTCACCGAGAATGATGTTGCCGGTGGCATCGGTGCTCTCGACATCCCTGATCTCGAGTTGACCCGTGGTGCCGAGGGCATCGAGTGCTTCCTGGGAGTTATCTATACCGGGGAGCTGCACGAGCAGAGAGTCGGCTCCCTGTCGCTGCACGGTCACCTCTGAGGCACCGAGCCGATCGACACGGTTGCGCACGACGAGTTCCGCGCGCTCCATGACGTCGCTCGTTACAGGTGTCGCACTGGTCTCCTGCGCGGTCAGAATGACCGAGAGACCACCTTGGATGTCCAAGCCCTGGGTGATCTTCTCATCCAGCGGCCAGAACCCCCACCACGCGACGCCTACGAGCACGACGATGAGCGCGAGTGACAGCACATTGCGTTGCTTCGGATCCATTCTCCTGCCTTCCTAAACTGCTTGCCTGAACACTGCTCCTAGAGCAGTTTTATCCCGTTTATGACGAGCGAAAAGTGCGCATCCAGCGTGTCCGCCGCTCGGCGACACATCTGCATGCGCGAAAGGAATATCTCAAAGTACTCCATGACCTGACTGATCTCAGT
>JAQIBK010000259.1 GCA_027859125.1 Actinomycetota bacterium
GAACAGACGACCCTCGAGCGTCTCTTGACGGCGGATCTCGACACCGACGTGCGCTACACGGCGCTCTCGATGCTCCATCTCGGCGGCTGGTTCGACAAGTCGACACTCACCGTCATGCTCGACGACCCTTCGGAAAGCATTCAGGCAGCTGCGCTTCGGATGCTCGTCGAACACGACCGTGCATACCTGGATCGAACGGTACGCCTGCTCGAAGGGGACGAGGGCCCGCTGCGCCGGGTAGCTTTGGAGCTCTTGCGCGACTTCGGCAGCGAGGAACACGTCGACGCGCTCGTTCGCGCAAGCCTGCGATACGAACCACATTACCCTGCAGGCATGGTGTGGTGTCAGAACGCTGTACGCGCCCTTGCCTCCATCGGTGGGGCTGAGGCGCGACGTGCACTGTCACGACTGCTGTGTACGGCGCATGCCAAGGTGGCTCGCGTGGCCCTCGAGGAACTCCAGTCCATGGGCGGCCCGCTCGAAGAGATCCTCATCGATGTACTGAAGAGCGATGACGAAGCTGATCATCGCTCTGCGGCAGCGGTCAACCTGGATGGTGCCGTCTCGGCTTCCGTGCGGGCGGCACTCGTTGCCGCGCTGGTCGGGGACGAGGCATCGGACGTGCGTATGGCCTGCGCCCGCTCCCTCGCGGCTGGCGGCCCGGGACAGGACGTCTCGGTACTCATCGATGCTGCGCGGAGAGAGGGGGACGATCGGGTCCGCGCGGCCATCCTCGACGTCGTATCGCTCGGCGACCGGAGTGTCCTGCCGGACGTGCGCGCGATACTCGAGGACGCGCCAGATACCGCCGGCGACAGGTGGCTCGCCGCACTGGGCGATCCCGACGCCACGGTCAGGATCCTGGACAGGCTCTACGACGCTCCCCGGACATCCAGCGGCACCTACCAGGCGGTCTTCAAAGACTACGCGGAAGCGGTCTGCGGCGTCGCGCGCTACTCGGGAGGGGTCGGACTCCGTCCCTCGTACGACCAGAGCCAGAGCCGCAAGGCCATCGCCTGGCTCTGTGGGGTCGACACGCCGGCATCTTCCAACGTCCTTCATCACGCGGCCAGGCTGCCGGACACCTCGGTCGTCTCCGGGTTCGTCGAGGTACCCTACGACCATGCGCACCCAACGGGCACGGAGACTCACACCAAGACGCTGTCGTTCGCGTACGTGCGTGATGCCGCCGTCGCCGAACTCACGGAACGCGGAAATCCACCGTATGATCAGTCCGTCTACGCGAAGACGGGATGCTGGGTCCTGCCTGAGGTCTACAGAGGCGAGTAGGGGCGGGTGGATCGCCCGAGACTGCTCGGCTTCCGCCCGGCGAGAAAGCGCAGGGCTTGATGGGCCATGTGCGACCGGCGAGCGTCGGCGCTAGGTCACCGGATCCTGGGACTCGACTCCCCCATCGCTCACAGTTTCGCTCCATTCGAACCCGTTCCAGTAGCGCAACTCGTGTCGGCCCGTGGGGTCAGGGTGCCAAGCCGCTGGCTGCCCTCCCTGGGACACGGGTGCGTCGACCGCTACCACCGGAACGAACAGTATCTGAGTTGCTGCCGCCACAACGATGAACGTCACGACGAAGAGAAGGAAGTTCGTGGTGTCGTCCATGGCGCTGTCTGCTGCCATTGCGGCCTCGGATGAACCGATGGCAACAACAAGAGCGACGACGAGAGCGACAACACGCCAGGCGATTCCAGATCGTGCGAGTCTTACCATACGCCCGCACGAGTCGCATTCGTAGTTCTTCCAGAAGCCTCGCGTGGCCTTCTGCAGAACGCCCATCGCCGCCCCGTCACAATGCGGACACTTGTTGTTCATCATGCTCCCCCAAACCCCGCCCATTGGCGGAACCGCCGAGGATTGCGAGAAGGGCGTGCAGGCACGGAAAGTGTATCACTCGGGTTCATGATGGCCTGAATCGAGATTGCCGCGCTCACTACGCGCGGGCGATACAGGATGCGTTTGTAGTCGCCGCTCGCCCGCTGCTCTAGTCAGCGATCTCAACGGCTTCCCACGAACCCGAGCTGTCCTGCACGAGCACAACCTGATCAGGCACATCGTCCTTGAATATCGCATACACGCCGCCCCATGTGGTGAGAGTCACCTCGCTGGGAGGCAGAACGAGTCCACACTCTTCGAGGAGCTCCTCATCACAAGTGGCGATGATCTCCGTGCCATCCTCAAGCTCCACACACAGATCTGCTGGCGCTGGCTGCATGCTGGCGGAGGCGAAGTCGATCTTCTTGGCGATCACTCCGACCGTTGTCCCCTGGGTGCGCTCTGCGCAACCAGATAGCCCCACAACAGCGAGCACGGTCACCAGGCACAGCGTACATAGCGAGACGGGGTTCCGCATCATCACATCATCTCCTCAGGCAGTTCATCCACGAGTTCGGGTCAATCGTGGCATACGGTACCAACACACCATATC
>JAQIBK010000260.1 GCA_027859125.1 Actinomycetota bacterium
GAAACCCGCCACGCATATCCGCGGTGGTTGCAGCTGTTGGCCGAGCACGACCCGGTTGGTTGTTTGGCGTACTTGGCGCGCCTCACGCTGTCTTCCCCGGACACAATGAATTATCAGACCGAGGCCCTGCTTCCCGAGTTGCTTTCGAGTTGTGCTGGGCAGGCGAGTCCGCTGGTGGAGGCTGCAGCCTGGCTGCTAGTCGTCGGGCCTTCATCGGATGACGTGGAGGCTGTGACAGATAGGCTCGCCGATAGCGAGCTGGAGGGTACAACCGCACGTCTTGCTCAGTGTGCTGCCCGGGATGACCTGTCCGAAAAGGAGAAGGAGGACCCTCGGCCTTTCGTGCCCGATGAAGTGGTCGGTGCTACGCCAAGCCCAGACTCGAAGCTGTCTGAAATCCTCACCTTTTTGGGAAGCATTCGCTTTCAGGATGTCCTCGTGGAGCGACAAGATGAGATAGTTGCACTACTCGGGGAAGTCCTTGAGCTGGCATTGAAGGGTGAGGGGCAGGTTGATGCAGAGACAATCCTGTCCGAGTACGCGAAGGCAACGGAGACACTTGGAACAAATCGTGTTCTAGAGTGGCTTGCTGAGTGGCTCTGCTACAAGGGGCACACTACGCTGGCAGCGGCTGCGTATGTACATGCATTCGTCAGGTCTGGCAGTGGGTTCGACTACTTCGGACACCGATCTCGGCTCCATCTTGTGGGTCGGGCAGTTAATCTGGACAGAGAATCTGCAATGAATCTCCTAGCGGAGTACATGGCTGAACAGACCGCGCTGGGCGGTCGATATGGTGCCACAGAGCGCATCGTAGAGCTGCTTCCACAGGTAGAGGCCCTCGACGTTGCGAAGTCTGCATGGGATGCGGCATTCGTAGTAATCAGTCTTAGACTTCCGTCCACGGGTCCGCAGGATCGTGTGCGCGACCGGTATGCGCCCTCCGATAGCCAAACTCAGGAGGACTTTGATCGGCAGCTGGCGCTGCTCTCCTTCACGCGACTCGGGCATGTGAGTTTAGAGCGGAGAAGGCGAGCCTGTCTGGCTAGTGCCGTCCTTCTTGAGTCCGAATTGCCGGCATGCGCCGAGGCGGCTGAGAGAGTGCTGTCAGTCGATATCAGTGTCACCGCCGTCTTCCTGCTGCTTTCCGTATGCACCGGCTGTTCCGCCGAATTCCTGAGCTCGCGGTCTCTCTTCTTGGAAATGCTTGTGTTGTGCGAACAGTCAGGGTCACTCCTTCTGCGCGCAAGTGCGCGAAGATTGCTGGAGACCTGTGGTATTGAGATGCTGTCTCCGTCACCGACGCTTCCTCGGCTCAGACCTGCGGAGGCCATGCCGGGTGCAAGGTTCAGGGACGCCGCCACCGTGTGGCCTGAATTCTCGGGGCTAGCAAGAGCGGCAGTGGAGGAGGTCATTCGGGGAGAAGGCTTGAAGCGGCGCATGGGAATGTTTGTCAACAATGTCTGCCACGTGCAGCGGCGGCGACACTTTGGCGACACGTGGTCACCGGCGGACGAACTCGAAGAGGTCGCAGTGTGTGACGTGGCGGCAACGGTTCGGAGCTCCCTAGCGGTAGCTGGGACGTTGGAACCAACTGCTGAGACTGATATGGCCGACTGTCTGTTTCCGAGTGTGGGCTCATTCTTGCGTAGTGAGGCTAGCCGACGGGGTCGACCGGGTGACATTCCGATTCCATCAGAGGTTGTGAGCTGTGCGGCGGAGGACCCGCCCAAGATAATCAGGTCAGGCTCCCCGTACGAGTGGATCAGGGTTGCGTACACGGAGACAGAGCATATTGCGAGCGAGCTCACTAGTCAGGAGCCCGCAAAAGAGGTCGATGTTCACGCTGGCGCGACTGTGGGGAGCAATAGAGGGTCAGACTCGTTGCCTTTGGGTATCGCCAAGGATTCAGGCTGGGAGATTGATGCTCAGGACATCAGGATGGTTCCCATAGGCTTCCGCGGGCCGCTTGTCAGAATGTGGGCCGCCATGGATTTGTTCGGAATGCGGCACGTGCTGTCTTTCCATCCAGCTCTTGTAGCTGCCATCGGCTTGAGAAGCAAGCCTTGGACCGCTGGCTGCGTTCTTGTTGACGAGACCGGTGAGGATGCAGTCGTTGCCGAGAGCTGGCGCACGTCCTGTGAGGGGGACGGGTACCTTGCGGAGGAGCACTTTGTGCTTGAGGGGTCACAGCTTCTGATCAGAAGCGACGTGATGGAATTGATTGAAGGATTCTCAGCGGGGGTCGTCACTCTCGAGACCGTCGCTAGCGAGCCAGAATCCCTACTCTAGCGTTTCTCAAGCAGCTGAAGATGCTGGATGTTGCTGCTCACGCTGTCAATATCGATTCGCCCGGCGTCACCCATGATGCGCCGTATACGTCATTCATCTGGGAGTACATTGAGCGGAGCAATTCCCACTCCAATCGGGTGAAGGTAGTCTCGCTGGTCTTGGATGCCTCAGGGGAACTATGGGTTCTCGGCATGAGCTGAGAGCGAGGTCGGGCTCGGGTCTTGTAAGCATTTTGTCATCAAGACTACCCAAAACAGGCGAAAACAGGGGACAACGACAGGAAGAGGCCCTCCCACCTTTTCGCAGGTGAGAGGGCCTAAACAGTACTCAGAGCGACTCAGCTGGAAATGGCTGGGAGCCGCTCATAACCCGAAGGTCGTGGGTTCAAATCCCACCCCCGC
>JAQIBK010000275.1 GCA_027859125.1 Actinomycetota bacterium
GCGCCGATGGTCGCTATGTGGCGTTCGAGTCAGAAGCGACCAATCTCGTCACGGGCGACACGAACGGCGCTTGGGATGTCTTTGTCCGCGACCGGCAGACCGGCACCACCGAACGCGTGAGCGTAGCCACGAGTGGCGACCAGGCGACGGGGGGCAACAGCTGGCGTTCGGGGATCAGCGCCGACGGTCGCTACGTCACGTTCGATTCAGAAGCGACCAATCTCGTCACGGGCGACACGAACGGTGTTTTGGACATCTTCGTCCACGATCGCCAGACCGGCACCACCGAACGCGTGAGCGTAGCCACGAGTGGCGACCAGGCGACGGGGGGCAGGAGCTGGCGTCCGGGGATCAGCGCCGATGGTCGCTATGTGGCGTTCGAGTCAGAAGCGACCAATCTCGTCACGGGCGACACGAACGGCGCTTGGGATGTTTTTGTCCATGATCGCCAGACCGGCACCACCGAACGCGTGAGCGTAGCCACGAACGGCAGTCAGGCGACCCGCGGAAGCTCTTTTCCCGCCATCAGCGCCGACGGCCGCCATGTGACGTTCAGCTCACAAGCGGCCGAGCTCGTTGCCGGCGACACAGACGGCATGGTTGACATCTTCGTTCGCGACCGACAGACCGGCACCACGGAGCGCGTGGGTGTGGCCCCCGATGGAGTTCAAGCGACCGGCGGCGAAAGCTTCCACTCCAAGATCAGCGCCGACGGTCGCTACGTGGCGTTCTATTCAACCAAGTCCAATCTTGTTGCGGACGACACGAACGGCAACGCCGACATCTTCGTGCATGACCGGCGGACCGGCAGCACGCAGCGCGTGAGTGTGTCCACTGACGGCGCTCAGGGGACGACCGACGTCGGTGAAGGCTTCGATATCAGCGCCGACGGTCTCTATGTGACGTTCAGCTCCCACACGAACAATTTCGTCTCGGGCGACACGAACGGCAACACGGACATCTTCGTTCGCAATATCCTGCCTGCTGACGCGAACTTCACACCCGTCGCCGGCACCAGCCGATATGACACCGCCATCAAGACGAGCCAGGAGGCCTTCGCCAACGGCACGGCCGACTGCGTCGTCATAGCCACAGGTGCCAACTGGCCCGACGCGCTTGGTGGAGCCGCTCTGGCATCTGCCAAGAACGGACCGATCCTGCTGACGGCGCCAAGTGCGCTCACCGCAGGCATCACCGATGAGATCACGCGTCTGGGCGCGAATGAGGCGTACATCTTGGGCGGCACCGGTGCAGTATCGGCAGAGGTCGAGACGGCACTCATCGCCAAGCTGGGTGCGGCCAACGTGCACCGCGTATGGGGCACCAGCCGTTATGAGACCGCCGAGGCGATCGCTGCAGCGACCATAGCCGAGCTCGAAACGGGCGCGGGATACGACGGCACGGCGTTTGTGGCCACGGCGGGCAACTTCCCCGACGCACTTGGCGCTTCCCCCCTGGCGGCCGCCAAGGGCTGGCCGATCTTCCTTTGCAATCCAGCGGGCAATCCCCCCACCGCAGTCATGGAGACACTCGGGGTCACCAAGGCGCTGATCCTGGGTGGCACGGGTGCTATCTCGGCAGCACAGGAGAGCACACTGGATGAGGTGTTCGGGGCGGCGAACGTTGACCGTCTTTGGGGTACGACTCGCTACGCCACCGGGGTCGCCGTGGCGACCTACGGAGTCGATGAGGCAGGGCAGGTGTGGAATGGTCTGGCCATGAGCACGGGCGTGAACTTCCCGGATGCTCTTGCCGGAGGCGTTCTCGCCGGTCGCAACGGCTCGGTCATGCTGCTCACTGCGCCGGACGCTCTGTCGGCGAGCGTGAGCGCCAAGCTCACGGATGAGCGTGACCGGATAGCGAAGGTGTACTATCTCGGCGGTACCGGTGCCATCTCGCAGGACGTGCGCGATCAGGTGTCCGGGATATTGCAGTAGGAGGATTTGGACCATCTAGTACTGGAGGGCCCCGCATAGGGGCCCTCTTACATCGGGCTGCCTCGCATTTGTTCAAACCGCCTCCCACATGTCCCACCAGTATGCAGGCAGGTCGGAGGGTGTATGTTCCCTCCGGCCTGTTTCTTGTCTACCTCCCTTGTAAGTATGGTGTCATCAAACGTCGCGAAATCGAGCCATTCTAGCTATCCTGCGAGTGCGTTGGATTTGGCCTGTGTGTTGGAGTCGAAGACCATTGGATCAAGTATCGATGCGGCGTTCTTGGCGGTCTGTGGAAGCAGGTGCGCGTAGGTATCGACCGTCACCCTGGTTGAGAAGCAGGGTTGCGAATGTGTGTCTACAATCGTGAATGCGGCGGTTAGGGAGTCCAACCCTCTTCAGAGACGGCTTAAAGATGCGACTGCAAAGGTTGTTTCCATCAAGGAGTTTGCCGTCTGCTGTGTGGAAGATCAGAGGGTTTTTTCGGCGGCGGTAGCGAGACGGTGCTCTGCTAGCAAGCGCTTCAAGTATAGAGGTGGTCTATCGTTCTTCGGGGGTTGGCGGTCAAACGGGTATATTGGGGTAAGAGAACATCGTTGCCCGGCTGGGGGCCTCATGACCCGGGAAACGTGCTATCTGTCGCGTCCCTGGAAATTGAAATGAAGCGCCTCATCCTGGTATCAAACCGCCTGCCCGTGAGCATAGATCGCGGCGAGGACGGTTCTTACTCATTCACCCCTAGCGTTGGTGGCGTGGCAACGGGGCTGAGTTCATTTCACGACACCCACGAGAGCAGATGGGTCGGCTGGGCCGATGTCGACCTCGAGCAGTTGACCTCCAATGAACGTTCTAACGTTCGCGAGACTCTCGTAGAAGAGCACGGCTGTATTCCACTCTTTCTCTCAGAAGAAGAGGTCGAGGGGTTCTACCACGGCTTCTCGAACCGGACGATCTGGCCACTCTTTCATAACTTCACGCAATATGCGGAGTTCGATACCGAGATGTGGGACGCCTACGAGCACGTGAACCGTTTATATGCCGACGCAGTTCTCGAAGTCGCACGTCCCGGCGATACGATCTGGATCCAGGACTACCAGCTCATGCTGCTTCCGGCTATGATCCGCGAGAAAATGCCGGAGGCAACGATCGGATGGTTCCTCCATATCCCGTTCCCGAGCTACGAGACCTTTCGCATGTTGCCGTGGAGGCGCGAGGTGCTTGAGGGGCTCCTTGGCGCCGATTTGATCGGCTTTCATACCTACGACTACGCGCGCTACTTCCTGAGCAGCTGCAGACGCCTGCTCGGAACAGAGGATCAGTTCAGCCGGGTTATGGTCGACGACCGACTCGTGCTCGTTGATGCCTTCCCCATGGGAATCGACTACGACCGATATCGTGACGGCGCGCAGACCAAGAAGGCGATTGCCGAGGCCGAGCGTATCGGTTTACGCACGATGGAACGCAAGGTCGTACTCTCGATCGACCGCCTCGACTACTCAAAGGGCATCCCCGATCGGCTGACAGCGTTCGATTCGTTCCTCGAGAAGTATCCTGAGTGGCACAACAAGGTGACCCTCATGTGCGTGGCGGTGCCGTCCCGCGAGAATGTGGAACGGTATCGCGACCTCAAAGCGGAAGTCGACGAACTCGTTGGATCGATCAATGGCAAGTACGCCACGATCGACTGGACGCCCATTCGCTACCTCTACCGCTCACTGCCATTCGACACGCTGAACGGCATGTATGGAGCGAGCGACGTTGCGCTGGTGACCCCGCTACGCGACGGTATGAATCTGATCGCCAAGGAGTACCTTGCCGCGCACGACGGCGGAGAGGGAGTACTCGTGCTCTCGGAAATGGCGGGAGCTGCCAAGGAGCTCGCCGAAGCCCTGATCGTGAACCCCTTTGATCGGGACCAGATCGTGGACGCGCTGCACGAAGCACTGATCATGCCGGAAGAAGAACAGCGCGAGCGAAACACGATGATGATCCAACGCCTCAAGCGCTACACCGTCACCCGCTGGGCCGAGGACTTTCTTGAGCGACTGGAGGAGATCAAACTCACGCAGGTAGGGTTCGGTGCACACCTCCTTGACGAGTGGCACCGCGAACGCTTCGTCAACGAGTATCGAAGCGCCAAGAAGCGACTGCTCATGCTCGACTACGACGGCACGCTCATGTCGTTCGCTCCTAGGCCTGAAGACGTCGCACCTAACCAGGAAGTGTGCGACCTATTACGCGCACTTGGCTCCGATCCCGCCAACGAGGTCGTGGTCATCTCAGGACGTGATCGGGTGACTCTCGATGCCTGGCTTGGCGACCTACCGGTGGACATCGTTGCGGAACACGGTGTGTGGCTCAAGGGTCGCAGCGGCGAGTGGGTGGTGATCGAGACCATGAGCGACGAGTGGAAAACGATACTGCTCGAGATTGTCTAGATGT
>JAQIBK010000184.1 GCA_027859125.1 Actinomycetota bacterium
AGCATTTTGGTTCCGTGCTACGGCAATGCTGCAGTGCGAGACTTCCGATTCGTCGCTCGAGTCGCTGACCCGCGGCAAAAAGTAGGGGCTGTGTCCAATGAGGGCGCAGCCCTGGGCAGCTACATGAATCCATGCCGCCTCCACACGCCTGGGTATATTACACGTGCACGGGTCAAAGTCACATCTAGCGAGAGACGGTGTCTAATGCGCCACACAAGTCTAGTTGTTGTAGGTGTACTGCTGACGCTTGTGGGAGCCATCGGACTGGGAGCAGTGCTTCTCCTCGATGGGACGGCCATGATGTCGGGACCCCTGTACGCCAGCTCCCCCTCGGCAACGACACTCGAAGACGTCGGGGAACGCATCTACCTAACGGGACAGGGCGAGGACGGCCGCATCCCCAGGTCAAGGGGTATCGGACGCATGGGATCCGGGGGTTGTGTCACCTGCCACGGTCCTGATGGCCAAGGAGGGACCGTCGGTATGATGGGCAGCTTGGCCACCGCACCTCCAATAACTTATGAGGTCCTGACTGGGTCCCACGACACACATGGCGGGGATGAGGGGTCGGAGGCATGGTCCGACAGCGATATCGCTCGGACAATCCGTGGGGGAACTCTCCCGGATGGAGACGAGCTCGATTCGATCATGCCCCGCTGGGACATAGGGGACTCCGATATGGATGCACTGATCGAGTACCTCAAGACGTTATAGAGGAGGAGTGATCGCATGATGTTCGGACAATGTCCGTGGTGCGGTGGGAACGTCGGCTACGGGACCAACCTCTGGAGTACAGGATTCACCATTCTGTTCGGGCTGCTGTTCGTGGCAGGAATCATCCTCCTCATCATCTGGGCGGCTCGCCGCTCAGGCGGATCCTCTGCCGGACAGGCGCCGACAACTGACGCAGCGATGGAGACAGCTCGTCGGAGGCTGGCAAGCGGTGAGATCACCAAGGAGCAGTACGAAGAGATCCTACGGACCCTCCAAGCCTGAGTCGCACGCAAAGTCAGTGTGGAATCTCCTAGGCGGTCCGGGGAAGTCTCAATAGTCTCGCATTCGCTGCGACGATCACAGTGGACAACGACATCAATGCCGCACCAAAGGCTGGCGACAGTACGATTCCCCACGAGTACAAGACGCCAGCGGCGAGTGGCATTGCTAGCACGTTGTAGCCCGTGGCCCAGAGCAGATTCTGCTGCATCTTGCGATACGTCGCCTTGGATAGTGCGACGATATTGGCAACATCCTGAGGGTTGGAGCGCACGAGGATGATGTCTGCCGTTTCTATGGCTACATCTGTCCCGGCACCAATGGCGATGCCGGCGTCGGCTTGTGCCAGAGCCGGCGCATCGTTGACACCATCACCCGTCATTCCGATGACCTTGCCCTGCGCCTGAACCTCTTTCACCTTCGCAGCCTTGTCCTGCGGTAGCACCTCGGCGAAGTAGCGTTCGATACCCACCTTTGACGCGACCCACGCGGCAACCTGTTCGTTGTCACCTGTGAGCATGAGTGGTTCAACGCCCATCGCCTTCAAGCGGACGATCGCATCGGCCGACTCCGGCCTTATGATGTCTGCTAGCGCTAGGAGTCCGGCAGCCTTGCCGTCGACCGTCACGAATACGACCGTCTTGCCCTGAGATGACAACCGTTCCAGTTCGGCCACATCGGGCACTGCAAGACCCTCCGCTTCAAGGTAGCCAGGACTGACAACGGCAACCCTGCGTCCATCGACCGTACCCTGAGCACCCTTTCCGGGTATGGCGCTGAACTCTTGGGTTCGAGCAATCTCCAGATCACGCTTGGCCGCCGATGAGACGATCCCTGCTGCGATGGGGTGCTCCGAATGCGTCTCCACAGAAGCCGCGAGTCCGAGCACTTCCTCTTCGGTCATGTCGCCAAAGACCTGAATGTCGGTCACGCCGAACTCGCCGAGTGTGAGCGTGCCCGTCTTGTCGAAGATGACTGCATCGAGGTCCCGTGCGCCCTCGAATGCATCGCGGTCCCGCACCAGAAGACCGTTGCTCGCTCCGATCGAAGTGGAGATGGCCACGACAAGTGGGATGGCCAAACCCAACGCATGTGGACAGGCAATCACCATGACCGTCACCGTCCGCGAGAGTGCGAATGCGGAGGACTCACCCACGATCCAATACCACACGATAAACGTGATGGCCCCGCCGATGAGAGCGACCGCAGTGAGCCACGCAGCCGCTCGGTTCGCAAGGTTTTGCGTCTTGGACTTGCTCTCCTGTGCCTCACGCACAAGATTGATGACTTGCGATAGGAATGAATCAGCCCCGGTCGCCCGGACCTCGACGGCTACGGACCCCTCGCCATTGATCGAGCCACCGATCATGTCGGCACCAGATTCCTTGCTCACTGGCTTGGACTCGCCGGTCAGCATGGATTCGTTCACGGACGTCTGGCCATCGACGACCGTGCCATCCGCCGGAATCTTCTCACCCGGCTTGACGAGCACGCGGTCACCGACTTGTAGTTGGTCGAGGGGAACATCCGTCAAGGACCCATCATCAGCAAGAAGATGTGCATCCGATGGCATCAACTCAGCAAGAGCCTCAAGAGCACGGGAGGCGCCCATCACTGAGCGCATCTCGATCCAGTGCCCTACCAGCATGACGTCAATCAGGGTTGCGAGTTCCCAGAAGAAGACTTCTCCCGGTAGACCGAAGACGACGGCTGCGCTGTAGACGTAGGCTGTGGTGATGGCGACAGCGATGAGCGTCATCATCCCGACAGCACGGGTCGTCACCTCACGCACGAAGCCGGTCAGGAACGGCCAACCACCGTAGAAGAAGACGAAGGTCGAGAGACCGAAGAGCACGAACATGTCGCTCGGAAAATCGAGAACCTCCTCGATGCCGAGCACCTGCTGGATAAGGGGAGACAGCAGCAGGATCGGTGCCGTCAACACGAGGGATACCCAGAAGCGGCGTCGGAAGTCAGCGATCATGTGCTCGTGACCGCCGTGATCCGAGTGTTCGTTCGATGAACTCGAGTGCGATCCGCCTCCCGCAGCGTGCCCCTCATGACTGGTGTGCTCTTCAGCCCGATCGCTCTTTGCTGTCCCTTATTTCCGTCGCCACTCTGCCTCGACGCATGTAGTACGCACTTACACCCCGGTAGGCGAGCAGCGCCCCGAGGGTGAACCGGGTGAGTCGATGGAGATGGACGACGAAACGTAGGCGTCGATACGGGAGCACTCTCCAGCCCCTGGCCGAAGATCGCGATCGAGCCGCTACATGAGGGTTTGAACGATCTCGTCGTACTGTTCTTTCGTGATCTCGCCGGAAGCGAAACGTCGCTTGGCAATGGTCAGAGCTTCATCTTGTCCACCCACGCCCGTGGGCTGGTCCGCCGAGCTGTGCCCACCCGATGCCCTGACAGCCCACACGATCAGCAGCACGACCCCCACGAGAATCAGGGTCCCGAAAATGAGCAGTAGCAGCCCACCTACCCAACCGCCGAACATCATGCTGGAACCGAAGCCGGAGTCTATTCCGTATCCGCCCATCATCTCTCACTCAACCCCTTGCTTTGCGAATAGGGCAACAATCAGCGTCCGTACCACTCGTCGTACCACTCACGCATCTTGGTGATCTCAGCGCCCTGTGCCTCGACTATCGAGCTCGTGAGATCACGCATCTCCTGGCGGCTGGAGCCACCGGCCATCTGAGACATCATGATCGCCATTTGATGATGTGGAATCATCTGCTCTATGAATACTTAGTCGAACTCCTCGGCGTTCTCAAGGTCAGCCAGGTCGACCACGCCGCCGCCCATCATGAAGCCCATCGCACCTGACATGCCGCTTGATTCCGGAGCTTCCACTCCGTACCACGTGCGGTACCATCTCCGCATCTGAGCGTTCTCGGCGGTTTGATTCCGAACTATATCCTCACCCAACTGTCTGAGCTCAGGATGCTCAGCACGAGTGATGGCGAGTTCGCCCATCGCGATTGCGTCGTCGTGGTGAGGGATCATCTCCTCAATGAACATGGCATCCATGTTCGTAGACATGGGTTCCGATGACATCCAGGATTGGCCACCTAGGGCCGCACCCATGCCGGATGATTGACCGAGAAACAGGGTCAGCATCATTCCCAGGATTCCGATGGTGAGAAGAATGGCACCCGTCACAGCGGTCGCGTGCTTGCTCAAGACTGTACCCTCCCTACTTCTCGACCGACCCAACCTCACATGCCAGTTCTCTTGATGTGCCCGACACGCGGATTGGCCAACCAGGCGCATGATCGAGTGACTCCATCTTGGCAATAGCCGATCTATCGAGCGCTCCGTGCTGCGGCAACGCTACAGTTCTACGCTCGCCAAGCATCAACGCCGATCCACTTGGACCCAGAGTCATCGCAGGTAGATCAACGGGGATCCACTCAGACCGCAAGCGTCGTCGTATCCTGTCAAGCCAGAGGTCGCGGGTTCGAGCCCCGTCACTCCCGCCATAGAAACTACGAGGGCGGAGGCCATTTGGTCTCCGACTTCTTGCATTTCCTAGGCCACCTTCTGGCACTGTGGCATGCCCTGTGCTAGTATATCGCGATAGATAGCGATATATCGATATGTCGCACAGTGAAAGGAACTCATATGCATCACCACAACCACCACCACAGCGACGGCTCTTGCGGCCCTCACGCGCGACCTCGCCACACAGGGTTCAGTGGACGCGGCTTCAAGTCGCCGTTCGGCGCACATATGGCTGCCCACGGCTTCGGCCCTGGCGGCGGACGTGCTCGCCGCGGCGACGTCCGCTCGGCAATCCTGCGACTACTTTCCGAGTCACCCATGCACGGCTACCAGATGATCCAGGAGCTCTCTGCGCGAAGCGAGGGCGCCTGGACCCCCAGTCCCGGCTCGGTCTATCCAACCCTTCAGCAGCTTGCCGATGAGGATCTCATCGTTGCCGAGGAGAGCGCCGGCAAGAAGATTTTCAGCCTCACCGAGACTGGTGTCGCAGAAGTCGCCAAGACCGCCGACCAGCCCGCTCCCTGGGAAGACGCAGCTCAAGATGACCCAGGGTTCGGAGACTATCGAGCGACTGTGGGTAAGTTGATGCAAGCGGCTCTCCAAATCGGCACGTCCGGTTCCAAAGAGCAGCGCGTCGCCGCATCCGAGGTGCTGACCGACGCTCGCAAGAAGCTCTACGCGATCCTCGCCGAGGACTGAGCTTTTGTGACCGCTTGCTCGATCCACATGCACACACCCGGAGGGTGAATGAAAACATCACAGCTGCGTGCCCGCTACTGGCGCATCGTGTTCTTTTTTGGCCGAGTGACCCTCGGCTTCATCCTCTGGGAGATCGTCCTTCCGCGCATTGGCTTGGGCGGCTGGAGCAGGCGCACCCGCTCTGAGCGCAGTCGGCGCATAGCTGTCCGCTTCCGCGCGCTCGCCATTCGCATGGGCGGGCTCATGATCAAGGTCGGTCAGTTCCTCTCGGCCCGCCTGGATGTTCTGCCGCTTGAGATCACCGAGGAGTTGTCTGGCCTCCAAGACGAGGTGCCGCCCGAGAGCTTCGAGGCGATTCGCGCAAAGGCCGAAAGCGAGACAGGCCAGCCTCTCTCCGTGCATTACGCTTGGTTCGATGAGGTCCCGCTGGCGGCGGCCTCTCTGGGGCAGGCCCATCGCGCACGCCTGTTGGATGCCGACGCAGCCGAGTTGGGCTTCTCCGACGTCGTCGTCAAGATCCAGCGACCCTACATCGAACAGGTGGTCGAGGTCGACCTGGCCGCGATACGCCGTGTAGGTGGTTGGCTGCAACGCTACAAGCCGATCAGCAAGCGCGCGGATGTGAGCGCGTTGGTCCAGGAGTTCGCCGCGACCACACACGCAGAGATCGACTACCTCGCTGAGGCGAGCAACGCCGAGGCTTTCGCCGCGAACTTCGCCGGCAACCCCCTAGTGCATGTCCCGCAGGTGGCATGGGAGCTCACCACGCGTCGCGTGCTCACGCTCGAAGACGTCACAGCCATAAAGATCACTGACTACGATGCCATCACTGCGGCGGGCATCGATCGCGGCGAAGTCGCGGAGGTGCTCTTGGGCACGTATATGCAGCAGATCTTCGAGGACGGCTTCTTTCATGCCGATCCGCACCCCGGCAACCTGTTCGTGAC
>JAQIBK010000171.1 GCA_027859125.1 Actinomycetota bacterium
GTCTGGCATAGACATGCTGGGTGAACAGTTCGACGTCGAGTTCAACGCGGGCCTGTCACCAGAGGAACTCGTGGCAGCGATTCCTGCTTTCGATGCGTTGATCGTGCGCTCGGCCACGAAGGTGACACGCGAAGTCATCGAGGCGGGCACGAACCTGAAGATAATCGGTCGCGCCGGAGTCGGCGTGGACAACGTGGACGTTCAGGCGGCCACGGAACGCGGCATCATCGTGTGCAACGCGCCCACGTCCAACATCGTGTCCGCTGCGGAACACACGATAGCGCTCATGCTTGCGCAGTCACGAAACATCGCGCAGGCCAGTGCGAGCATGAAGCAGTGCAAGTGGGAGCGCTCCAAGTTCACAGGCTCCGAGGTCTATGAGAAGACGCTTGCTGTCTTCGGTCTGGGTCGTATCGGCTCGCTCGTGGCCGAGCGCGCACGTGGTCTGGGTATGAAGCTCATCGGCTATGACCCCTATGTCTCGCCGGAGCGCGCTCAGGCAATGGGCATCGAGCTGTACGAGAACGTAGAGGACATGCTGCCTCTTGCCGACTACATCACGGTGCATCTCCCCAAGACCAAAGAGACCATCGGCATGTTCGGGGCTCCGCAGTTCGCCAAGATGAAGGACGGCGTGCGCGTCGTGAACACTGCGCGCGGCGGCATCTATCAGGTCGATGCACTTGCCGACGCTCTGCGCTCGGGCAAGGTCGCATCGGCGGCGATCGACGTGTTCGAGGTCGAGCCGTGCACCGACTCGCCGCTCGTGGAGCTCGACAACGTGATCCTCACCCCGCACCTGGGTGCGAGTACGGCTGAGGCGCAGGATCGTGCTGGCGAGCAGATCGCTGAGTTCGTGGCCAAGGGCCTCAATGGCGAGATGGTTCCGACCGCTGTCAATATCGCTCCCGTGGCTCCTGAGGTCTTCGAGGCTGTTGGCCCGTACATCGGACTGTCCGAGAACCTGGGCAAGATGGTGGCGCAGATGTCGCGCGGTGGCGTGGATGAGCTGGACATACTCTTCGTCGGCGGTTTGGCCGACGTGGACACACGCATTCTCAAGACCGCTGTGCTCAAGGGTATGCTGACCGTTGTCAGCGCCGAGTCGGTCAACTTCGTGAATGCGGACTACTACGCCGAGCAGCGTGGGATCCGTGTCACTGAGACCAGACGCGTCGAGACGCATGACTACGTTTCCATGGTCGTCGTGCGCGCGACCACGCCTGAGGGACCGTGTGAGATCGGTGCGGCGCTCGTCGGCAAGAAGAACGAGCCTCGCCTCGTTACCGTGTTCGATTACGACATGGATATGGCTCCGGCCGAGTCCATGGCGTTCTTCTTCTACGGCGACAAGCCGGGCATGATCGGCAGGATCGGCACGATCCTGGGCGAGCAGAACATCAATATCGGCTCGATGCAGGTCGGCCGTGCCGATGTTGCAGGCCAGGCGCTCATGGGCATCACGGTGGACACTCCGGTCAGCCGCGAGCTTCTCGACCACATCAGAGAGGCAGCTGGTCTGGACGACGCATGGAACGTGGAGCTATAGAACGTCGCGCAACTGCGAGATCTGACGGCCGGTCCCACCGGGGGCCGGCCGCCCGCGACGTTTCCTTTGGGAGTGACTGACATGAGCCAGGACAAGGTCCAGATATTCGATACCACGTTGCGTGATGGCGAGCAGTCGCCAGGCGCTTCCATGAACACCGAGGAGAAGCTTGAGATCGCGCGTCAACTGGTGAGGCTCGGTGTCGATGTGATCGAGGCCGGGTTCCCGATATCGAGTCCCGGCGACTTCGAGAGCGTGCGACGGATCGGTACCGAGGTGGGCGACGCATGTGTGGTGTGCGGACTCACTCGAGCGATTCCCGCTGATATCGAGTCGGCAGCCGACGCGCTCAAGACCGCTGCCCGCCCACGCATTCACACCGGTATCGGTGTGAGCGAGTCGCATCTGGTCGACAAGCTGCGCATCTCCAAGGAGACTGCGCTCGAACGTGCTGTGGCGGCGGTCAAGCTGTCGCGTACATTCGTCGAGGATGTCGAGTTCTACGCCGAGGACGCCGGGCGTGCGGAGCCGGAGTTCCTCTATCGCATGATCGAGGCCGTCGTTGCCGCGGGCGCTACCGTCGTCAACATCCCCGACACCACGGGATACGCGTACCCGGAGCTGTTCGGCGATCTCATCGGCGGGCTGTTCAACGGCGTGAGGGGCATCGAGAACGTGATCGTGTCGGTTCACTGTCACAACGACCTGGGCATGGCCACGGCCAATGCGCTTGCAGGCGTGAATGCGGGCGCCCGGCAGATCGAGTGCACCATCAACGGCATCGGTGAACGCGCCGGCAACACCGCCATGGAGGAGGTCGTGATGGCGCTTCGCCAGCGGCCCGATGTCTTTGGCGTGGATACGACGATCAACACCCGCGAGATCACCCGTGCATCGCGGATGGTCTCCAACATCACAGGTATCGGCGTGCAGCCCAACAAGGCGATCGTCGGTGCCAACGCGTTCGCGCACTCCAGCGGCATCCACCAGGACGGCATACTCAAGGAACGCTCGACCTACGAGATCATAGATCCGGTGGAGGTGGGCGTCGGTGGATCGAGCATCGTGCTCACTGCTCGCAGTGGTCGGCATGCGCTGCGTCACAGGCTCGAAGTGCTCGGCTTCTCTCTTGCCGCCGATGAGTTCGAGTCGATCTACGCTGACTACCTCGTGATCGCCGACAAGAAGAAGGAAGTCTACGACGAGGATCTCGAAGTGCTCGTCGGCGAGCGAGAGCGTACACTGCACGACGTGTACCACCTCGAGAAGGTGCAGGTCACCACTGGTGAACCTGGAATCCCGACTGCCACAGTCGAGCTGGTCACGCGCGACGGGGTGCACATGATCGACTCCAGCCACGGCACCGGTCCGGTCGATGCCGTCTACAAGGCGATAAACCGCATGATCGACGTGGAGAACGATCTCTCCGAGTTCTCGGTCAACGCGGTGACGCGTGGTATCGACGCACTGGGCGAGGTCACGATCCGCGTGACCGCTGGAGATGGACACATCTTCACCGGCCGAGGAGCCCATAGCGATATCATCGTGGCCTCGGCAAAGGCATACATCAACGCGCTCAATCGGTTGCTGGTGAGCCAGGAGACAGCCGGGACCGACGTCACAGACGGCGTTTAAACAGTACGCACGAGTGCGGGCGTCATTGGCCGCATCTCTTGGAAATTCGTTAAGGAGAACATGCATATGGCCCGACCCATGACCATAACTGAGAAGATCCTGGCGGCGCATGCCGGCCTTGAAGAGGTCACCCCCGGACAGTTGATCAGCTGCTCTCTCGACATCGTGCTCGCCAACGACGTGACCGCACCGATCGCGATCAAGGAGTTCCGCAAGGTCGGGATCGACTCTGTGTGGGATGCCGACAAAGTTGTTCTTGTGCCGGATCACTACACCCCCAACAAGGACATCAAGAGCGCCGAGCAGGCCAAGATGATGCGCGACTTCGTGCGCGAGCAAAAGATCTCGCACTACTACGAGATCGGCTGCATGGGTGTGGAGCACGCGTTGCTGCCTGAGCAAGGTGTTGTCGGTGCGGGCGACGTGATCATCGGTGCTGACAGCCACACGTGCACGTACGGCGCGCTGGGCGCATTCGCCACCGGCGTCGGCTCGACGGACGCGGCTGCAGGCATGGCGACCGGCGAGGCCTGGTTCAAGGTTCCCGCATCGATCAAGTTCAAGATCACAGGTATGCTGGCACCGTGGGTGAGCGGCAAGGACCTGATCTTGCACATCATCGGCATGATCGGTGTCGACGGTGCGCTGTACCAGTCAATGGAGTTCACCGGTGACACGATCGAGCGCATGGGCATGGACGACCGTATGACGATCTGCAACATGGCGATCGAGGCGGGCGCCAAATCCGGGATCATGCCGGTCGATGAGACAACACGCGAGTACATGACGGATCGCATGGAGCGCGAGTGGACCGAGTATTACTCGGATCCGGATGCGGAGTACGCGCAGGTGATCGAGATCGATGCGGCGCAGATCAAGCCTACGGTCGCGTTCCCGCATCTGCCCTCCAACACACGCAACGCCGAGGACGCCCGCGACATCTGGGTCGACCAGGTTGTCATCGGCTCGTGTACCAACGGTCGTATCGAGGACATGCGCATCGCCGCAGGAATCCTCAAGGGACGCACGGTTCACGAGAACGTGCGTCTGATCGTCATCCCGGCCACGCAGGAGATCTACCGTCAGGCGATGCACGAGGGCCTGTTCGACATCTTCCTCGACGCCAACGCAGCAGTTTCGACACCCACGTGCGGACCGTGTCTGGGAGGACACATGGGCATCCTTGCGGCAGGGGAGAGGGCTGTGGCCACCACCAACCGCAACTTCGTCGGCCGCATGGGCGACCCCACGAGCGAGGTCTATCTCGCATCACCGGCTGTTGCTGCGGCGACTGCGATCGCGGGGCATATCGCGCTGCCGACAGATCTGGGGTAGGCGCAGCCAAACCCGGTTTGAAGATTCCTTGCGAGTGGGCAAGCATATTGCTATGGTCAGTGACGTTTTCCGCCAAAAAGCGAAAGGGTCGTTCATGCCCGATTCTCGACAGAGGTCAAGCGAGCCATCCAGTAGTCAGACAGGGCAGGACCGTCCGACGCGCATCATCGTGATTTCGATCATGCTTGTAATCATCAGCATATTTACTGTCGTCCTATGGGCGGTAGCGGGCGGCGTCTTCCAGAGGCTCGCACCTCGAACCTTCGTGGAGCGTCAGATTGACATGCTCGAAGGAGTGGTGGCTGAGAAGCCGGGCTCAGAGGAAGCGTGGGCGGACTACGCACTGTCTCTCATCGCGGCCAAGCAGTATTCGAGGGCGGATAGTGTGCTCGATGATGCCGAGGTCGTTTTGGGCGATCAAGTTATCGATATCATCGCGGTTCGCGCACACCTTGCGTCTGTTCGCGGTGATGATGGTCAGGCACTCGAGTTGATCCAGAATGCGATCACTGCTGGACTTGAGTTCCGCGCCAGTGAGCTGGCGCGTCTTGCAGAACAGTCAGTCTACCCTGATCCTCAGACGATCAAGGGTCCAGTTCTTGCGGGGGCGTACGCATTCGAGGCGCGACTTCTTGCCGCGCAGGGTCTTTGGGCTGAGGCAGAAACGGCGTACTCCGGTGCACTTGAGGAGGAGCCGGCCTCGGCGGATGCACTCGTTGCTCGTGGCGCCGTCTATATTGAGATGAGCAGCGTCGAGTCTGCGACAGCCGATTTCCAGCGAGCTCTTGAGTTCATTCCGGGTTTCGCGCCAGCGCTCGAGGGGCTTGAACGCATAGAGAAGGGATCAGAGTGATGACCCAGTCCACCGTTGTGGATGAGCATGATAATTCGGATGAGCAGGATTTCGCAGTGGAAGATCGCACCCGACGGACGCGAATAGCTCTCGCGGTGATCCTGGTGGTTCTTGTATTGCTGTTGGCTGCCATTGTGACGTTCGTGGTTAGGCTGTCGACTCCCGCGGGTGCCCCGGAGGCTGAGAGCCTCTCCGATGGGCTGACGTGGGTTCGCTCGATATACGGTTGGGGAGCCACTGAGGATGAGCAGCTCTACGGCCCGACAGACGTTGCGGTTGGCCCAGATGGAACTATTTGGGTGGCCGACTCGCAGCGATTCCAAGTGGTCGGATTCGCCCCCGATGGGTCTTTCAGGACGCTCGTTCATCAAGGGCCCGGTGTGATCTTTCCTCAGTCGTTCAACGTGAGCGATGACAACGAACTCTATCTCGCGGACTATGCGCACGATCGAATCGTGGTCTTCTCCCCAGACAACGTACTCCTCCGGGAGTGGGAGGCGTTCCAGCCCATGGAGGTGGACGTTCGCGGTGATCGTGTCGTGGTCGGCTCACGAGGCGGTGTGGGTCTTTATGACACAGGGGGCTCACTAATAACTGAGTGGGGCACGTTTGGCAAGGGTGAAGAGCAGTTCGATGTTGTGCGAGGTATCGCGATTGGAGAGGATGGAACCGTCTACATCTCCGACACGCAGAACCATCGAATCAAGGCGTATGACCAAGAGGGCACGTTGCTTTGGGTCTATCCGTCGCAGGAGGACTTGGAAAGGTTCGAGCTCTCGGAGGATGAATCCAATCCCTTCCAGATCCCCACGGGTATGACTTTCGATGCTGCGGGTCGTCTCATGGTGGTCGACCCATTCGAGTTTGCGATTATTCATGTAGATACAACGACTGGTGAAGAGATCGAACGGTGGGGAGATTTTGGAGAGAGCGACGGACTGTTCGGTTATCCCACTTCGATCGCGTACGATGCGGATCGCGACTGGTATGTGATCGCGGATACTGCTAACAATAGGGCACAAATCGTGCGGATCGAGGGGAGTGGTGGTGGAATCGTGGCCGCTGCGCGCAGGCTGGCTGTTGGCCCTATATGGGTCTGTTCGATTCCTCTCGTGCTGCTTCTCGTGGCATTGATCATGGCTCTTCGGTCTAGGCGTTCTCGGTCGAATCAGGCCGTCGCGCGTGATGAAATCGATGATTTCGCGTAATAGAGGCGAAAGTAGCGAAAGAATTGTCGGGAATCTCCTGAACAGGTATTAACTTTCGCAGGTAATCGTGCGAAGATAACTAAGAACATGTTTCATACCCCGTGGATGCGATTGTTCTCCACGGACTGGAATGAAATCCGTCTCGGGAAGGAGGTGTGTGGAAAGAGATGAAAACACATACAACACATACATTACACACTAAGAATGGAGTCAACATGAAGAAGATGACCTTCCTCGCAATTATGGTGGGAGTCCTCGTGTTGGCCATGGCTGTACCTGCACTTGCTATCAGCCCCGCATATCTTACTTGGGACGCGGCTGGCAACAACGCTGGTACGAATGGTCCGCACCAGAACTACACGCTCACGACTGAGAAGTGCGCAGTATGTCACTCAGTTCACGCCGCCGCAGCTTCCAATGCAGCTGCTGGTGTGTTCGCCACTGACGCTATCAGCGCGACACAGACTGAGATGCTGCTTCGCAGCTCCGATGCTGACGCTTGCACGTACTGCCACATCACGACCAACGTGGCCGGTCTGCAGATTTACAATGGCGTCGCCACGAACTACACCACCGATGACTCATATGGCCACAATGGCTCGAGTCATGCCTCGTGTGCCAGCTGTCATGCAGTTCACGGCGCTGACACGTTCGACGGCTACATCGGCGGCAAGATCCTGAAGGCTGGCAACGAGGTTGTCGGCAACGCATCGGATGAGGTTCAGACTGAGGCCGCCGCCACGCTCAACCTTGCTGTGTCCAGTGGTACGATATTCACCGCTCCGGCTGCAGCTGACGGCGACCTGCAGGTCACCGCATTCTGCACGCGCTGCCACAAGACGTTCTCGGATGCCTCTGAGACCACGATCACCGCTTCCGGTTACTTCAATGACTTCAACGGTAACGTGACCTATGGCTCTCAGAGCTACAAGAACCACCCGCTCAAGGCTTTCGAAGGAAGTTTTGAGGCTTCTGGTGCCACGACCACCTCACAGGTCGCATGGGCCGACGCAGAGACGTGCCGTAGCTGCCACGCAGCCGGTTCGACTCGCCGCTCCACCTCCTACGGTGGTCCCGGTGGAGTCGTTGCATGGAGCTTCCCGCACCACACACCTGGCAACTCGAACTTCCTCGTTGCCGGTACCGCTCTCAACGATGCCAACATCGGTATCGACAACACCTCGCTCGTCAAGCCTGCTGGCTCGAACGTCGTTGACGAAGCTGCCGCAGACGGTGTCTGTCTCCGCTGTCACGATAGTGGAGTCGCCGGTGCTGGTGTGAACGACAGCTTCTAGGTCGCTTCTTGTAGCGCTCCTAGGTGGATTTGAGGGGTGGGGCTTGGATATCCAAGCCCCACCCTTTATCGTGTACAAACACACTCGGGTGAAGGGTATCGTGCAGCGTTGAGTCGACGTGCTGAACTGACGAGTATGATCAAAACGGTCGCGGCACCGCTCATCTCATCGCGCGGTCGAGTTGTGCTTTCCTTAGCGGTCGTGGTTGTCGTGCTGTTGGTCGTCGCAGCCGCCGCCGGCTCCTCTTCTCGTGCGTGTGGCTCATGTCATGCTATGAGCGCGTATGCCGACGCTCTCGTCGGCTCACCTCATGAAGACGTGAACTGCTACGCATGTCATCTCTCCGAGGGGGCCTGGGGCTGGCCCGCGTTCAAGACGCTGGAGATCGGTGTGATGTACCCGAGCGCACTGTTTGAAGGCGCTCCATCCGGACCCGTGCTCGAGACCTCTCGAGATGCTTGCCTTGACTGTCATGATTCAGTGCTCGAGACGGTGACGAACTCCAACGGGCTCAGAATCGTCCACTACGCGTGTGCGGTGGGTCAGACCTGTGATGGTTGTCACGCCACGGTCGCGCACGGGGATGTCTCCCGTTGGCCACGCGAGCCGGTGATGGAGGAGTGCATCGCATGTCATCTCAGCAGTGGTGCCGTTAACGAATGCGATAGTTGCCACTTGGGCAAGAACGAGACTGAGAGACTGGCGGTGGGTCCATGGCAGGTCACCCATGGAATTACCTGGCGTGATATGCATGGGATGGGCTCGATCAGCTACTGCGGTACCTGTCATCCGGATGACTACTGTGTCAAATGCCACGGTCTAAAACTGCCTCATCCGGCCGATTTCGGACGTACTCATGGCGGCCAAGCACTGCAACCTGAAGCGTCATGCGACCTCTGTCACGACGTTCAGGTCGTCTGCGAGGGCTGTCATGGTCTGCCCATGCCACACCCCGAGAGTTTCCTCAGTGAACACTCATCGGTAGCTGAGTCCATAGATGATGAGACCTGCGCGACGTGCCATCGCAGCGAGGGGTGTATGAGGTGTCATGAGCTGCATGTGCACCCCGGCTCGACAGATGGCACCTTGGGCGATCCTGTCACCGGCGCCATTCGGGGTCCGGGTGATGGATCATGACCGATCGTATTCAGACGTTCTTCACATTTGTGAGCGAGGTCATGACGGAGCCGGGCGCGAACCTGACTGCCGCTGTGCTTCTTCTCGCGGCGGTCACCACAATCCTTCTGCTGATTGTGGTGGCGACGACGTTCTACCTGCTCCCCGCTTCGAAGTCTTTCTCAGTACGCGCATCAAGATCCAGAGTTCCCGGCGCGGGGAATGAGCGTAAACGGAGGAGTGCTCCTCGGCGAGCTCGGACTCCGCTGGATGCGAGGATCGTTTGGATGATCGGCGGACTCATGGCCATTGCGTTGATCAGTGGATACCTCACTTCCGCACAGGATTTCTACTGCACCACATGTCATCAGGAGATGCAGCCGGAGTCCGAAGAAATCTTCTATCCCAATTCTAGTCAAGCCTCGACGACCTCGATCCCGGCACCCAGTGTCCAGGACACATCGCGGGGAGAGGATCAGAAGACCGATTCGATTCACGGAGACGCTCGGTGTGTCTCATGTCACGAACGGGCGCAGTTCTCTGGCGCTCTGGCGAATACGCTGACCAGGGTTCGTCATGTCGTGGGCTGGATCACGCGCACACAGCCGCGTCCGATTCCGATAGAGGCCGATCGATGTCTCGCATGCCATGACGGGATACTTGATGGTGCGGTCACCTCGTTGGAGGGACGGCTGAGGATGTCGCACATTGAGCCGATCGATGCGGGCATGTCGTGTGATGCGTGTCATAGGGGGATTGGGCATGTGTCCGACCCTCGTCCTGATCCTGGGATGAGCACGTGTTTGCGATGTCACGACGGGGAGCGAGCATCTTCGGAGTGCACGTCCTGCCACATTGGCGACATCGCTTACGCGGGTAGTGAGCGACTCACATTCGCTCCGGTGGGTCTACCTCCGGTCACCGATTGCGGTGGTTGCCACGAACAGACCAGTTGCGACTCCTGTCATGGC
>JAQIBK010000289.1 GCA_027859125.1 Actinomycetota bacterium
CTCGTGCGTTGCAAACAGAGTTCGCACGAATCGCAGGTCGAATCTTCGAGCGTCGAGACGCTCGTGGCTGACTTGATTTTGAGACCGTGGAGGCAAAGGTCAAGCTCGACGACGACGGAGACCCGATCGAGGTCGTGCTTCGCGAGCGCACTGTTGCCACCAACATGATCGAGGAGTCGGCGATCCTGGCCAATGAGACCGTGGCTCAACACATGACGCGCACCAAGGCTCCCATGATCTACCGTATCCACGAGGAGCCCAACCCGGACGCCCTGGGCCAGGTCGCGGTCATCCTGAAGGAGTTCGACTATCCGATCAAGGACATCCACGGGGCCAGCCCGCAGACGTTCCAGCGAATCGTGAAGTTCGCATCCGAGAGGCCCGAGAAGCGGCTGATCAACTCGTTGCTCCTGCGTGCTTTGCAGCGTGCGCGGTACGTGAACTATCTGGGTCCACACTTCGGGTTGGCGTCCGAGGCGTACACGCATTTCACGAGTCCGATCCGACGATATCCCGATCTCATCGTTCATCGGCTGCTCAAAGCGCAGCTCGCGCACAAGCTGGATCGCCAGCCCGCAGTCCAGATCGCGGGGGAGCTTGAGTGGCTCACAGAGCACTGCTCGATCATGGAGCGAGAAGCTGAGTCGGCTTCGAAAGCCTCCACTCGCGTCAAGCTCGCTCAGCTCATGAGAGATCATATTGGCGAGGTGTTCTCGGGGATAGTCGTCGGCGTGCAATCCTTTGGGATGTTCGTGCAGCTCGACAACACGGTCGAGGGTCTCGTGCACGTGCAGGCTCTGACAGACGACTACTACACGTTCGACCCTGCGCGCTTCATGCTCATAGGTGAGTCGAACGGGCGGGTGTTCCGGCTGGGCGAGCGGATCGATGTGCGAGTTCTTGACGTGAGCGTGTCCGAGGGGCGTATCGACTTCGAGATCGCGTGATTCATTGGTGTTAGGCGCCCATCAGGGTTCCTGGCTCTCGCAGTGCTAATATTTGAAGGTCGCGCCGATGGTGGTGTCGAAGGGGAACTAGGGGAAAGTCGAGAGTTGAGAGGAAGCGATCCGGCCGTACATGAAAACCGAGCGATCCGCGCCAAAGATGCCGCAGCCTACGGACCTGATGAAGGACGCATTCGAGTCGGTTCTAGCACAAGCTAGATATCTCAAGAACCTCAATGAACTTTACAAGTGGTCGATTCTCTCTGGCATGGTGGGTCTACTGGCCGGTCTCGGAGCGATCCTGTTCACGTTCATCTTTGGCGCCACTGAGTCCCTCTTTGATTCCGTCATCACCGCGATGCCCAACGATCGATTGATAGCTGTTCTGCCTGCGTTGGGGGGAATCATCGTGGGCATCATTCGGTATCGGTGGGATCCTTCGGGACTTGAGTCTGCGAGCTCAATGGACACCATGATCGACGCAATCCATGTCTCCGACGGGCGCATTCCGGTCAAGATACCCTTTCTCACCGCGATTACCTCATCAATCACTCTCGCGTCCGGAGGCAGTGCTGGCCGAGAAGGGCCGGCGGCTCTGATTGGCGCTGGTTTCGGATCCATTGTTGCCCGCACGGTCGAGAGACTCCATCTCGACAAGCACATGCGATTCTCGATCACAAAACAGGATCTGCGAACGCTGACCATTTGCGGTACCGCAGCCGGACTGGGTGCTGTGTTCCGTGCCCCAATTGGCAGTGCCATGTTCGCAGTCAGTGTGATCTTCATGTATGGCATGGAGTACGACCTCATGATGCCTACGCTTATTGCGTCACTCACGTCGTATCTGTCTTACTCGGCGATATTCGGCTTCGAACCGCTTTTCAACGCGCCGTTCGCGTGGGAGATGAACACATTCGATGTGGCGGTCATGGTGGTGATAGGACTGCTGTGCAGTCTCGCTGGCCTGGCATACATCAAGATCTTCTACCGCATATTCCGATGGTTCAAGGCACTCTCGATACCCAATTGGCTCAAGCCTGCCCTAGGCGGCGTTCTAGTCGGTGTGATCGTGTTGTTCGTGCCGCGCATCTGGGGAATGGGACACCAGACTATTCAGGATGCAATCGACCTTAAGTTGGGCGCAGGCCTACTGGTGGTTCTTGTCATTTCGAAAATGGTAGCCAGCTCATTCACTATTGGTTCCGGGGGTTCAGGAGGAGACCTCACTCCATCGTTGTTCATTGGTGCCGCGCTGGGTGGAGCGGTGGCCCTATTTGTGAGCACCGCGTTCCCTGACGCGCCTTCGCATCCCACGTTGTACGTGATAGCGGGAATGGGATCGCTCTATGCATCGATAGGTAAGGTACCGTTGGCCAGCGCGATTCTGCTCTGCGAGACCACACGAAACTTCACTATGATCGTGCCTCTTATCATAGCCAACACAGCAGCTTTCATGGCGTCAGGAACCCACACCATGTATGAGAGCCAGCATGCGGATGCCACGCGTGAGCAAGCCGATATCCTCAGCCGGGTTCCGGTCGATCTGGTTCAGGTCACGGATCCCGTTGTCGCCAGGGCCGACATGTCCGTTATTGAACTCCTCAGACTTGTTGGACGTACCCGCCACCATGGATTTCCGGTGCTCGACGTAGACGACAAGCTTGTGGGTGTCATTAGTTGGAAGGACGCTCAGAACGTGCCCTATCAGGAGCGCGAGGAGCGCACTGTGGGTGAGGCTATGACCTCACCAGCGATCACGATCAAGCCGTTTGAGAGTGCCCGCAGAGCACTCAGTTTGATCGAGACTCACCATATCGGACGCGTGGTAGTGGTCGATGTGATTATGCCCGACAAGGTCCTCGGAATCGTAACCAAAGAGGATCTCATCCAAGCGTATGCATCACGCCTTCAAAACGACCGGTCGGCATAGACCTCCAGTTGGGAATCAACTCATAGAGCGCGGCTTCCGGTCGCGTGAGTGGTAAACTTCAATCTCAATTGTTCATACAGCGAGGAGGCTGTTTTATGCGCAAGAAGTCCCTTGATTTCCTGAGTACCATGGTCGAGGCACCGTCTCCCTCCGGTTTTGAGCAGCCGGCAGCCAAGGTATTCCGAGAGTATGTGGCGGACTTGGCCGACACCGTTGAAACCAACGTGATGGGATCGGTTCACGCCACGATCAAAGGTACGGCCGACGGTCCCAGCGTCATGCTCGCCGGACATATCGATGAAGTCGGCCTCATGGTCACCTATATCACAGACGACGGTTTCATCGCCTTCAAGCCGATAGGTGGCGTTGATCCACATCTGCTTCCCGGCACACGTGTTCGTGTTCACACTGCGGGTGGAGCCCTTCTGGGCGTGCTTGGTCGCATGCCGATCCACCTGCTGGAAGAAGAGGACCGCAAGAAGGTCACGCAGATGCACAAACTGTTCATCGATCTCGGGATGCCCGGCAAGAAGGTCAAGAAGCTGGTCAACATTGGTGACCCTGCCACTTTTGACGTGGGTCTCGAGCTCTTTGGCGACGGCATGGCAGTCTCTCGTGCGTTCGACGACAAGATGGGCGCTTGGACTGCCGCAGAGGTACTGCGTATGGTCAAGGCGGCCGGTGGCGCCAAGGGCGACGTGATAGCTGCCGCCACGGTGCAGGAGGAAGTCGGCCTCAGGGGCGGTACGACCTCGGCGTACGGCGTGAACCCGGATGTGGGTATCGCGATCGAGGTAGGCCATGCCACTGACTATCCGGACGTGGACAAGCGCAAGCACGGCGAGGCCAAGTGCGGCGCCGGTCCGATCATCTCTCGTGGGGCCAACATCAACCCCGCGGTGTTCGACCTTCTCATTGCGGCAGCCAAGGCCGAGAAGATCCCGTACCAGATCGATGGCCAGCCGCGTGGCACAGGCACAGACGCCAACGCGATCCAGTTGTCGCGCGGGGGCAAAGCGGCGGCACTTGTGAGCGTGCCTCTGCGCTACATGCACACGCCGACCGAAGTGCTGGCGCTCGAGGACCTTGAGAACGCCGCGAAGCTGCTGGCGGCATTCGTGCTCAGGCTCGAGCCGGGGACCGACTTCACTCCGTAGTCGCTAACCCGCTCCAAAATGGTAGGATTGCGGGCGTCCCGTGCAGTGCGCGGGGCGCCCTTTCATCACATGTGAGGAACTCATGGCACGCGAGCGCAAGAACATAGCCACGAACAAGAAGGCATACCACGACTACTTCGTGGAGGAGACCTACGAGGCCGGAATCGCTCTGTCCGGCACGGAGGTCAAGTCGCTGCGCGAGAATGGCGTATCACTGCGGGACAGCTTCGCCCATGTGAAGGGCGGCGAGGTCTGGCTGCACAACGTTCACATCGCGCCGTACAGCCATGGGA
>JAQIBK010000001.1 GCA_027859125.1 Actinomycetota bacterium
AGTTTGAAGACTGGGCCGAAGTCGAAGTTGTATCAGCCTGATGAAGATCGCTCGCCGCACAGGAGGTGGGCGTGGCGTCTACGAGCTGGCGGCAGTGCAAGATGCCGGGCTTAGTCCAACTTCGCTTGTGGGTAAACGCCTCGTGATTACGCTGCCCGGAGGATTGAGATTGCCAACGGGCATTGAGTTCACGAACCAAGGTGGCAAGCCCCGCCTTCGAATCGCCGACAGTCCGTCTGCCGTCAATGGCACTCCGATACATATCCAGCGCCAGCTTGCAGCGCTCCTACTTCTTCCCAAGCCAACGCGATCCGGCGATTCAGTGGGCAGCGGACTACCGGTCCTCGTTAAGGATGAGTATTTTCTTGAAGAGGCCACGGTCAGTGCAGCGAGTGTTGACGGGGATGACCTGCTGCTCGACATCCAGACTGTGCTCGTGGGTAACTCCGACGAGTCCATGAAGGTGAGCTTTGTCGATCGGTTCAACGCAGTGACCCATGCGTGGGCGAATGCCGAAGGACATGCCGCGGGTGTTCGAGACCTGCTGCTTGAGCACCGCAGCCATGTTAGATCTGGTTCCCCGTTGGGCGTGGACACCGAGCATCTGATCCGCGACCTCCTGACAGAGCTTGATGTAGGACTTCCTCAGATGAGTGGCTCGACGCAGAACATGGATCCAGCAGACGCTTTGATGATGGCGACAATGCGGGTCCCCTTCTTTCGTGATGAGCTTATCTTGCTGCTGGATCTTCTCTTTAGAGTGGGGAGGGGGCTCACCAAGGAGAGTGCCGTCGCGGGCACCATGGCCACGCTACTGACGAAGCTCGCGTCAATGAACGGGATGTCGGCCACGAGGACCCCCGCAGACGTGTTGCGGGGGATTTCTGACTTGGAAGCGATAGGCGGGGGATCAGCGTCGAACGAACTCATGCTTGAGATATGGGACGAATACGCTTCTGACAGGGGCACCCTCGCGGCGATTGCCCTCTTGATACGGCAGGACGTTCAGCTGAATGATGCGCCACCCGCTGTGCCCGATGATGAGGAGCTTGCGTTCACCGAAGGGCGTCAGTTGTATCGTCGTCATCGTCAACGCGAGCGTAGCGGCAGAGCGGTTCGTCAGAAGAAGGCGAATGCACTGCATTCAAATGGGACGCTTGCATGTGAGGTCTGCGGCTTTGAGTTTGGAGCCTACTACCACGAACTCGGCGACGGCTACATCGAGTGCCACCACAACATTCCAGTCTCAGAATATGCAGCCGAATCCAAAACCCTGCTTGAGGACCTTTCGCTGGTTTGTGCAAACTGTCATCGGGTTCTTCACCGACGCAGGCCCTGGCTTTCCGCGGAGGAGTTGCGTGACTACCTGAGCACGCCAGACTCGTAGCGGTCCCCGAGCGCTAGCGAGGGGCCAGCAATCGCCACTGTTCACGTCATATGCAGGCGTGGCAGAAGGGCTCCGGGCTCCGAAATCGGTTCCCGTATGTGAGCGGGAAATAGATTCGATAGATTCCGATCTCTTCAAATAGTTACCCCCTACCCCCCGAGGGTCTTCAGTCCCTGGATAGATGTGGTTAAGACATAGCTTTGGTGATGGATATAGGGTGCAACCATGCCGTCAGGAAAAGCGGAGGTGCGCCATGTTAATGCTTAGGATGGTCTCTGATTGCCGTAGGCCGATGCCCCAGCGTCTGGCCATCGAGGGTGCTTCTGAGGCCCCACCGGTAGATGTTGGTCTGATCGCAAGCTCCATTCCAGATGCTCGGAATGAGATGGGTTCCGTCGAAGTAGATGCATACAGTAGCCGAAGGGGGGACTCGGCGACTGAGAGTACGTCGATAGGTGAATAGAGACACTCGGCTCGATCGAATCTGTAGTGAACACCCTCCGTTTCTGATGCCCGTCTCTGCGGGAGTCAGCATCGAGCAGTAACGCATCACGGTGTTCGAAAGTCATCCAGTATGGCCCGTCAGGGCCACATCCAATCGCATGGGGCAGTACCGGGACTGGGCAAGCATGTTGGGGAGCCAACAGGCGGTCTGGGCTACAATCGAGTTGCTCGGTCCCCGCTTGATGGAGGTCCATGATTCGCTCGCACAGTCGAATCCTGTTGGTTCTTTGCGTGCTTCTAGTGGCGACAATGCTGATGACAGGCTGTCAGCAGAAGGTGCCGCCAGGGTCGGAGAAGAGCGATTCCGGCGAGACAGACGCCCCCACTGAGTTCGTTGCCTACACAAGTGACACCTTCGGTTTTGCCGCACAGTTTCCAGCCGGAACACTGGAAGACCATTCTTCGGAGGAGCTCCATTGGTTTGACAGTTTCTCCCCTCCGCCGAACTATGTCCCGCGGAGCATAGTTGTACCGAGAACTATGGTCCGGGTCTCCCTGCCAGCATCCTCATCTGAGAAGGGCAACCCTATGGAGCTGTATGAGGAGTGGCAGCTTCAAGATATGTTGGGTTCTGACGTGAAGGGTGAGCTCCCTAGCCTTCTGATGAGAAGCACGGGACACTTGAACCCGAGCATCGAGATTGCCACTAGGAGCGGCCATCCATCGGCACGAACCATCTTTTCCGTGTCGGATTCAGAGCAAACCGTATGGTGCTATGTGACGGTTGTATATGGGAATGACGGTAGGGATTTCTGGATTGCCGGAACACGGGACACGGAAGATCAGGCTGTCGCCGCAGAAGCCTCTTTCAGGATACTAGATGCGTCAGAAGCATCAGATGCCTCGGAGCCTATCGAGCCCCAGAATCCAAACGGTGCCGGCGAACACTACCGGCAGCAGCAGGAAGAGGATTACTACTACCAGCAGCAGGAGTACTACTACGGCGAGTAGTGGGGTGATGTGAACGAGAATCCGACGGACGCGGCCAGTGCAGTGGCCTGGGGGTCCCAACTGCCGGATGCCGAGGCTGCGGCTCAAGCCCATTGACGTTCAAACCGCGTTCCATATCGCCCACCAGTGAGGTCGAAGTTCCTGTCGCGGCATCTGACTGAGGTTCTATAGCTTTCATACAAATCATGTTGCCCGTCTTCGTATTGGAGGCGGGCTTCTTTTCGTTCTGGGGTCAAATACTTGCCATCAGCAGGAGAAAGGAGCTGGTGCGGCGCCCGTCAGTCAGTCCAAACGAAGGGAGGTGATCGTATGTATGTGGCCGCGTTGATCTCGTTGTTCTCAGTGTGCGGAGTGCCTGCCGTGGTCGTGGTCGGAGCGGTGGTCGTCATCCGTTTTGTGTATGTGATGGCGAGTAGGAACAAGTGATGGAGCCCGCGAGCCGGAAAAGGGGTGATGTGCGGCATTCATGACAACTGAATAGCGCGTTTGAAGTGGCCCTGAGGCGCTGTGTATGGCTGCCTGAGGGCCTTCGTTGTC
>JAQIBK010000073.1 GCA_027859125.1 Actinomycetota bacterium
TCATGCTTTGCTGTGCGACAAGCGTGTTGAGCACCTCAATATCCACATCATCAATGTCCGGCAGCGGCGTGGATGGAATCGCCGACTCACTCTGGCTCACGCTATTGGCTGAGCCCCCCGTGTCCAACCTACGCAATCCACCTATGTAGGCCGTGTACCAAGCCTCGCCGACCCTGCGCAGAACGAACTCTCCAGGTGCGCTACTGCCATCGGTGAACTCAACCGTGATCGGAATAGTCGCAAGCTCTGATCCCTTGGAGACCGATCCCAACTCGAAAGACGCAACCTCGCCATCGACCAGCTTCTGAATGTTCACTTGCGAGTCGATCTGCTCCTGCCAAAGACGCAAGGCGAAATCCTCAGTCATTCCAGGCGGGAGCTGCAATGTGTCAGTCGCAACAATGGAGACATCGCTCGTGTCAGATGTGTCGGAAATCGCAGTGTCGACCGAATCGGATGTCGTGTCCGCACCGGAGCCAAAGGGATCCGACGCCATGAAGTCGTCGACCAACTCCATGCCATCGAACAAATAGAAAGCGGCGCCGAATATGGCAGCCGCGAACACGAATATGAGCGCCGCCAGTATGACGGGCTTTCTGGGGTTGGTCTGCTGCTGTTCCATGGCTACTGTTACCTATCCCCCGGCACGTGGAATCGTCGCCATACGCGACGTACCCGCATATGAACTGATTATAGGGGTACATGGCACGATATGCCACGCCGGCACGGCTTCCCTACTTCAACTCGAACCGCGTCAGGAACCACAGCTTGTGACCGCTGTCGACTTTGCTGATCATCACGAACCTCGCAGCGCGCCTGTCCATCGTTCCGCCAAGCAAGGTAACGTTGACCGTAGCGGTACCCGATCCCACGCTCACGCCGTCCACCCGCACGGTCTGGAACCCGTTGGCCACGACTCCGTTGGCTAGCAACTGCTGCGTGCCGGCCTCCCCCTGCGCAGACGTGATCACGGAAACGACGCTGGAATCCACGTTCTGAGGCTTGGCCGAGTCGTCCGCACCGCTGGAATAGAGGCTGTAGAAGTACCACAGGCCGCTGTAGCGCCGCAAACTCATGGTTCCGGATATCGACCCGCCATCACGATACGTGACCGTCAGCGGCACGCTCGCGGTGTCTCCGCTCACGCTCGTGGTACCCATACGTGCCGAAGCAATCTCGCCAGCAGCCAAGTTGCCCAACGATTGCTGAGACTGAAGCTGCTCTCGATACATTCGCGACTGAGCCTCAGCCGGGAGACTTGCAGGGACGGCAGTAGGCACAGGCGCCGCAGGGTCAGGCTCGACCACGGCTGTTGTCTCAGAGCTATCAACAGCAGGTGTCTCCTCGGCAGATGCAGTTGGGACCAGCGCGGTGGATGTAGGTTCCTCGATTGTCGCAGGCTCAATGACAGGCTCCGCTTGATCCCTGGAGCCTAGGGCGAGCTCAACGCGCTCGTAGACCCCGTCGAGTATCTCGGCTACTCCTGTTGCTCCGCCAAGCCATATGAAAGTCGCACCAAAGATCACGCCGGCCACAACGAACAGCACGACAGCGCGCTTGACCCCACGCGTGGTCGCGTCCACGTCGATGCCTATGGCTTCCATGCGTCTGCGCATACTCTGTCCGTCCTTAGAAATGCCGGGGTACCGCAGCGATTACGTCGCGACACTCCTGCAATATTGGTTCAGCCATAGCAAAACTACCGCCATAGGCCACCGTGTCATCGATCATGAAATCGTAAGAGCGCACGAACGCGCCCGCCGACGGGCCGAGTATCTGACCATTAGCCAGGAGCATGACTCCGTCACTGCGTCCGCACAGAGCGCCGCCTCCCAAAGCATCCGGGAAGTTGACACCTGATGCCAGTCCCAAGAAGTTCG
This sequence comes from Actinomycetota bacterium, assembly GCA_027859125.1. Taxonomy (GTDB): domain Bacteria; phylum Actinomycetota; class Coriobacteriia; order Anaerosomatales; family UBA3086; genus UBA3086. The sequence goes on from JAQIBK010000073.1 coordinate 1,881, forward strand.
CCGATGCCCAATCTCGATTCAAAGCGTACTCGCTGAACACGAGAGCAGTATCGTACCTGGTGACACCTGCAGCACGGGTCACAGTGCCACGAGTTGTGAGAGCCGCCTGAACAAGCACACTTGGCGAGATTGCGATCTCTCCTCCGGCAGCAACAAGCTCCACAGACCAGCGATCAGCCTTGATACGCTCAAGCGCCGACGCGCTCTCAGGCGGAAGACTCGTAGATCGAGTGAGGATTATGGGGAATCCCTGCGATGCGGCAATGGGTGAAACGGACAACGCGTCGGCAAAACCCTCGCCTGAAGCCAAGAGCACGGCTGTTGGCCTTACATGGGTCACGGCGTAGGTCTTATCGGCAACCTGAGCTGCAGTGTCGTATCGACTGAGTCCGGCAACTCGCTCAGTGGACAAGCCGCTCCATTTGATCGCTGCGATCGCATTCTGAACCTGGAGCGACACGGCATTCATGCCACCGATTATCAGAACCTTGGATGCGCCCAGCCGGACGATCTCATCGCGCACCTCTGCTGGCAGCGAGGACTTGGCTGTCAGAAGTATGGGAGCGTTCAGCGCACCGGCCAGCGAGGATGCGGCCAGACCATCCGGAAACGACTCACCGCTGCAGACGATCGCGTACGCGGAGCCCGCAGGGAATGCGTCCTTTGATATCGACACCGATGTCGCATAGCGACTGACGCCGCTCAGGCGACGCACCGGCGGCAGGTCAGGTGTATTGGCCACGTCGACTCGCACAGAGTAGTCAGAGTCGCCTGTGAACCTGTACACCTCGATGTAGTAGGTTCCGGCCTGACCGGTCACTACGTCATAGATTAGATGCTCCACACCCTTAGGCGTGTTGGCCCACGCAGCCGGCATCACGCTGCGCGAAAGTATCGTGGTGGTGTTGGGGCCGTACAAGAATACGTCGAAATCCGCAGATGGGTCGGTGACGCTGAGATCGACAGTGATTCGTTGCCCCGCGGTGGCTGTCACCTTGTAGATGTCATTGGCCTCAAGCTCGGGTGGCAACGTGCCTGTAGTCACCACGCCTACGGGAATGTCAACGGCCGTGTCGACGTCCTCACGCGCGCGCTGCAAGTCAGCCTGAACGTCCCAGTTCATTGTGAAGGTAGCGAGCCCATCTGATGCGTAGACCTCGATGTAGTGGGTACCTTCGAGATCGATCGGCACGTCATATGTGAGCACTCTTGGATAGCTGGATTCGCTTGCATGCGCCAAAGGAACGGCCTGCTCCACATCCAGAGTCCCGGGACCGTACAGGTACAGATCGACCCCGGGCCTTGTGCCTGTGACACTGAGAGTGATGCGATCACCGGGCATCAGGTGGATGCTGTAGAGCTTCCTGTCGCCTGTGTTGAAGAGGCTGGCTGTGACCGGCGAGGTCACAAGAGGCACTGCGGATCCAACTGACGTCGACGCGATTCTAACCGTAGCGGCCGGATCAGCTGCAGACGCACCCGTCGCCTTCGCCAGGCGAGGATGCAGTTCAGGTGTCGGCGATGTGGCAGCAGCTCCCGCGGGCACTGCGCACAACAGTGCCAAGGAAAGTCCTATCGAGAGCAGACGACGCAATCCCCTACCTCCTTCATGAGCCAAGTCGAACCAGCCATGTGGCCAGCAGATCATCTGGAAGGGAAGTTCGAACCACGGTGTGACCCCCATCGACCGACAACAGGCTCGCTATCTCCCCCATCAACTGCAAGCGAACCAAGTTGCGATCATTGACCTCCAAGTATTCTACACCCTTCATGAGCGCGACGATCTCCTCGCCCGAGTATTCAGCTTTGCCGCTTTCGAACGAAAAGAGAGCGGCACCGTCGAACACCTCGGCGTCCGCGGGCATGTCGATCATGATCTTCTGGTCTCCAACAAGTGACAGGAACGCCTCCTGGGTCACGACGATCCACTCCGGAACCTCTCCACCGGAGGCCTCCGCCCAAGTCTCGGCGAGCAGATCACCACCGCCAAAGGGGTACGAGTCCTTGAGCTTGGTGTAGCTGCTGCCGGCCAAGGTGACTTCCAGGTCGGGATCGATCGGGGTCATGTCGACTCCGGCCGTGCCGAACTCGTAATGGGCCATCACCTGAGGCAGCTGAATCCCATCTTCGTCTGGAGTCACGAGTGCGACCACGATATGGTCCACGTCTTGCGTGGCCCCAAAGTCACCGCCCAAGAACACCCAGACACCAAGTACGCCCACGACGACCAGTGCCATGACCACGCCCACCAGAACCGGCCTGCCGTAATCCCCTGCCATCCGCTACCTCCCCAAATAGTTCACGATACCGCTTGCCATCCCTGTCGCGAGCTTGTCCTGATAGTGCGGACTCGATAACAACTTGTCCTCCACCGGATTACTCATGAACCCGCATTCGACGAGTATCGCGGGCACCTCGGACCAGTTGAAACCGGTGATGTCGTCTCGAACGATAGTCCCACGATTCACCGCACCCGTGGAAGCGATCAACGCAGATTGTACGCGCGCAGCCGCCTCGGCGCTCGCCGATGAGATCGGCACAGTCCACCCGCTGGAAGCTGGATACAGAACCGATATTCCACTCGCGTCCGGATCAGGACTGCCATCACCGTGTACTCGCACGAACAAAGCCGCGCCAGACTCGTTTGCGATTCTCGCGCGCTCTGCGTTGGAGAGATTCACGTCGTTGGTCTCTCGCGTCATGACCACACTGATGCCCTCAGCCTCGAGACGAGCTTTCAGATTGAGCGCGATCTGCAGTGTGATCTCATACTCGGGGATCAACGTCGTTGTACCCGTGCTTCCGCCCTTGACGCGATCCTTGGTCTCATCTGCACCAGGTCCCACCGGCTCCTGTGAAGTGTCCGAATGCGACTGATGTCCGGGGTCGAGACACACGACGAGCCCTGTGACCGAATTCGCCGGATTCACCGATGGCGTAACCGTTACAGTGACCATGGAGCCGATGGTCACTATTCCCCCACAGGCAGGTTCCTGCTCCAGAACAGTTCTGGCATCCCCGTCAGAAGTGGGAGTCACACTCGCGTCCTCGACCACGTCAACGCTGATGCCGGCCGCAGATGCCACCAACTGGACCTCTGCAAGCGATCTGCCGACGAAGTCCGGCACCTCAACGACACCGGGAGACTCTGTGGTCTCTACCGATCCATAGACCTGCGTCGTCTCAGATAACGCTGGAGTCTGCACCTCAAGCGCGGAGACTGATGCTGTCGAGGTGGCGACCCTCGCCGGCTCGCCCTTGTCGCCTGCCCCCATCGCGACAACCACTGATATCCCAATCGCAGCAACAGCGATACCCGCAACGGTGGCCAGAATGATGTGCTGCCGTTTGCGTCCTCGTGCTCGCGCTCGTCTGTGAGTTCTGGATTTCTTCATATAGTGGTCGTGTTGGTGGGCCCGGTAGGATTCGAACCTACAACCAAGGGATTATGAGTCCCCTGCTCCACCATTGAGCTACGGGCCCACGCGTCCAACGACTGGTCGCAGCCTCCAACTATAGCGCAATCACCTCGCCGAACCGAGCACACATCGTACACGATTTGCGCGATCCTGATGAGCTCCTACTCAGATGCGACCGCTCGTCACCTGAACCTAAGGTCAGATAGCCATTCCTGCCGATTAGTAAGTATTATCCGAATCTCGCACATCGGATCACACCATAATTCGGGGAGGGCACATGACGATACGGGTTCTCGTGGTCGACGACGACCAGGATCTGCTTGACATGCTTGCCATATCTCTGCGCTCAAGAGGCTTCGAAGTCGGGCTTGCAGACTGTCACTCCGCCGCCCTTGAGCTTGTAGCCAACAACACCTATGACACAGTTCTGCTCGACGTGCACCTTCCGGAACTCAACGGCTTCTCTGTCCTAGCGGATCTGCGAGCCGCCGGCCACGACTTGCCAGTGGTGCTTCACACCGCATTCGACACTCAAGACATCAAACGTCAAGCACGCGAGGCTCGCGTGGACGACATCGTGTTCAAGCCTTCACGCTCTGAGATAATCGCAGCCAAACTGCGTATGGTGGTGGCTGAACGTACGAATCTGGTAGTCGCAGTATAGACACAGGAGATGCCTGTTGCCACGTACAGTGACGTTCCGTATAATCGCAAAGCGCGCGTGTGCCACGCCGCAGACATTCCTCGGTAGCTCAATGGCAGAGCATCCGGCTGTTAACCGGAGGGTTGTAGGTTCGAATCCTACCCGAGGAGCCAACAAACTGACGCAGGACCGCCAATCGTGGCGGTCCTGTTCTTTGTGGGTACCAAGAGCATAGTCGACAAAGATCAAAGCGGAGGTAGCTATGCACATTCTTGTCGCGGATGACGACCCGTCCAGCCAATACCTGCTCGCGACGATGTTCAAGTCCCGCGGCCACCTTGTTACCACCGCGAATGACGGGCGCGAAGCACTGGAACTTGCGCGTGACAATCCGCCCGATATACTCGTCACCGATATCCTCATGCCGGTGATGGACGGGTACCAGCTCGCCCGTGAATGGAAAACGGATGACGACTTGTCAGGTGTTCCTCTTGTGTTCTATACCGCGAACTACACTGATGCGGACGACGAGCGATTCGCCCTGAGCCTGGGTGCCGACAAGTTCCTGTTCAAACCCCTGGACCCCACGATCCTACTCAACGAGATTGAACAGATACTCAAACTCTCATCGGAGGGGCACCTCAAAGCTCATATGCCAAGTGACGTCAACGATACGGATGTTCTCAAAGAGTACAACGCTCGATTGGTTAGCAAGCTCGAAGGCCAACTTCTCGAGGTGCAAGAGACACGAGTGGATCTAGAGACCACGGTGAAGCAGCTTTCCGAGATGGTCGATGGAGCGGTGACCGCGATTGCGAAACTCGTTGAGGCCCGCGACCCGTACACCTCGGGCCACCAGGAGCGTGTCTCAGCACTCGCAGAGACGATCTCCCGGACTATGACTGGCGACGAGAGCTTCACCCAGGGCGTTCGTTTGGCGGGCCTGATACACGATATCGGCAAGATCTACGTTCCCGCCGAAATCCTCTCGAAGCCAAGGCGCCTGACGCCTGCAGAATTCTCATTGGTCAAAGTCCATCCCCAAGTAGCCTACGATGTGCTCGCCTCGATCGCTTTCCCTTGGCCAATCGCGGACTACATCGTTCAACATCATGAGCGTATGGATGGATCGGGATATCCGAACGGACTGAAGGGCGAGGATATCTCGCTTGGTGGGCGCATTCTGGCAGTAGCCGACGTGATGGAGGCAATGTCGTCACATCGCCCTTACAAGGTCGCAGCCGGTATCGATGCCGCTCTCGATGAAATAGAGAAGAACAGCGGCCACTTCTATGACTCAGAAGTGGCCGCTGCGTGCGTGCTGGTATTCACGGAGCAGGGGTTCAAGTTCCCGGATGCAGCGGCATCGCCACTGATCCAGTCCCAAGGCTAGCTACTCGAGATAGTCCTTGAGCTTGCTTGAACGCGATGGGTGCCTGAGTTTGCACAGCGTCTTGGACTCGATCTGTCGAATCCTCTCACGCGTGACACCGAACTCCCGCCCGACCTCCTCTAGCGTACGAGGATGACCATCTTGCAGCCCGAACCGCAGCTCGATCACCTTGCGCTCACGCTCAGAGAGCCCGTCCAAGACCCGGGACAGCTGACTCTGAAGCATTGAGAATGAAGCCGCCTCAGGAGGAATGACCGCCTCTCCGTCCTCGATGAAGTCGCCGAGCTGAGAGTCCTCTTCTTCGCCGATGGGGGTCTCGAGCGAAACGGGCTCTTGAGAGATCTTGAGGATCTCGCGAACACGCTCTGCGGTCATCTCCATCTTGTCGCCGATCTCCTCGGGCGTGGGTTCGCGACCCAACTCCTGAAGAAGCTGACGTTGCACACGAATGAGCTTGTTGATGGTCTCAACCATGTGCACTGGAATTCGAATAGTGCGTGCCTGATCGGCAATCGCACGGGTGATGGCCTGACGAATCCACCAAGTAGCGTAGGTGGAGAACTTGAATCCCTTGGTGTAGTTGAACTTCTCAACCGCACGGATCAGACCAAGATTGCCCTCTTGGATGAGATCCAGGAACAACATGCCACGTCCCACGTATCGCTTGGCGATGGACACCACGAGTCGCAGGTTGGCTTCTACCAGCTGCTGCTTGGCCTCGATGCCCACTGCCTCCATGCGCCGCAAACGACGATTCTCGGCGCGATCGATCTTGGCACCGGCTTCGAGAGCTTCCTCCATGCGAGCCGTAGCCTCCAGCCCCGCCTCGATCTTCATGGCGAGGTCGACCTCTTGAGCGGCGGTCAGCAAAGGGACCTTGCCGATCTCCTTGAGGTACATACGGACCGGATCGCCGGTCAGCGGAGCAAGAGCGGAGTTGTCCGTGCGTCGCTTGGTCTTCTTCTTCTTGGGCGCAGGCTTGGGCAACGGGATGTTGATGTGTTCCTTCTCTTCCTTTGAAACGGAATCATCGTCGTCGTCGCTACTCTCGGGAATGACTTTATTGGGCTCCTTGCCGAGCTCAACCACGTCGGACTCGTCCACGATCGAAATTCCTTCTTCGCGGAAGAAACCGTAGATGTTATCGACTTGGTCGTCGGAGAGATCGATGTCACCGAGAGCGCCCTGGATCTCATCGTCGGAGAGGTCACCCTTGGACTTGCCCATCTTGGCGAGCGTCTTGACCTCGCCGAGCTCAAGTTCGGGTGCAACCTTCTTGGCGGCCTCCTTCTTGGGCGCATCCTTTGTTGCCTCATCCTTCTCAGGAGTGGCCTTCTTGGCTGCGGGTTTCTTGGTGGTCGCCTTCTTGGCTGCGGGTTTCTTGACCGCCTCGTCCTTTGGAGTCACTGGTGTTTTCTTTGCGCCAGTGGTCTTGCTCTCGGTCTGCTTGGTCGGCTTGTCCGCCACGCTATCCCCACACTTCCTGGTCCGGATCAGGGGCTCCTACACCGCGACGCAGGTTGTGCACCTGCACCTCGAGAGTGCCTGTCTCTCTGAACAAATCGTCATACGCACCCTTGTCCTTGACTGGATCAAGGGACTTCATATGTGCTTTCTTCTCCTTGATTAGACGTTCAAGAGCGAATTCCTTGAGTTTGCTCAACAGCTCTCGAACCACGAAGTCTACATCTTCTTGCCCACGGTCGTCCACGAGTACACCGCTCACAACAGCCGCAGACTCCGGATCCGCTGCGGCGACGGCCCTGTAAAGGTCATCGCGCTCAGCGCCAGCCACAGCCGTGATAGCCTCCAGAGCACGTTTGATCGTGTCGTTCACCAGTAGGTCACTCACTAGCAATCCCCGTGCCTTGGAGCGCAGAACCGGATATGCTGCCACTACTCCGAGCAACTCCATCTCAATCTGAGATTGCGGATCACGGAACGCGGACGTGGTCTGCACAGGGGCGTCCTCGCCACGCGACTCGGCCTCAGACGCACGCCCCACCTGAGGCTTGGCGACCTTGATCGCCTGTTGAACAGTATTGAAGTCAACCTGGAGTCTGTCCGCGATGTAGTTCGCGTAGTCATGTGCCAGAATCGATTCCTTCACCGCCGCGAGCACACCGGCTGCGTCGTGCAGAGCCTTTATCCGTTCCTCGGGCTTAGTCAGATCGTACACGTCCATACGGCGATCGATCACGAACTGCAGGAGCGGAACAGCACTCTCGATCAGATCACGCATGGCGTCTGCCCCAGAAGATCCCACGTAGTCTGCAGGATCCTTGCCGTCGGGGATCAGCGCAACCCCCAAGTCTATCTTGGACGAGCCTGCCTCGGGGGTGAGTGTACTGTCGATGAACTCTGCCGCTCTGTCAGCCGCCCGCATTCCAGCCTCATCGCCGTCGAACAGATAGACCACCCGCTTGGCGAATCGGGACAGAAGCTTCACGTGCTGCGCGGTGAGCGCTGTGCCCAGTGTGGCCACGGTGTTCTTGATTCCGGCCTCGTGCATGGCGATCACGTCTGTGTATCCCTCGACCACGACAGCCGTACTGGGCTTGCTCGACACGATCTCATTCTTTGCACGGTCGATAGCATACAGATTCCGGGACTTGTGAAAGACCGGGGTCTCTTGAGTGTTGAGATACTTCGGCTCGCCCTGCCCTACCACTCTTCCGCCAAAGCCCACGCATCTGCCGGAAAGATCTCGAATCGGGAACATGACCCGCTCATAGAAGCGATCCTTCACTCGGCCTGTTCGTTCATCTTTGAGTGAGACATTGGCCTTGACGAGCTCATCGGCCGAGAAACCCTTCTGTGTGAGATGTGAAGTGAGCGCCCCCCGGCCTGCCGCGTATCCGAGCTGGAACTCCTTCGCGACCTCGCTCGTGAAGCCGCGTGCGGATAGATAGTCACGCGCGGCTGCGGGGCCTGCTTCACGCGAAGACAGAAGATGTTTATGGTAGAACTCGGCAGTTTCCTCGAGTGCAGCCATGAGACGTTCCTTGAGACCGCGAGGCAGACCGCCGCCCTCCTCTACTATCTCTATCCGGGCCCTGTCGGCCAGTGCACGTACGGCATCTGGGAACTCAAGGGATTCCGTACGCATCACGTAGCCGAAAGCGTCGCCGCCGACACCGCAGCCAAAACAATGCCAGAGCTGGGTACCGGGATCGATCTTGAAAGACGGGGTCTTCTCGCTATGGAAGGGGCAGCACCCCCAGAAGAGGCGCCCCTTCTTCTTGAGTTGGACCGACTCGGCGA
>JAQIBK010000110.1 GCA_027859125.1 Actinomycetota bacterium
ACGCCATAGGGGTTCCATTCGCCGGGATGCTTCGCGGCAAACTCCTCCTTGGCGCGCTGTTCATCGGTGTAAGTCCAGTTGAAGATCTCCTCCTCGATGAACTCGCCCGTGGCCAGCGCCCTGAACGGTGTGCCCGAGAGGTAGAGATACGCCTTGGTAGTGATGGGGAGAAACTCAGCTTCCTTCTCCGAGAGAACGCTCAGGTCTTCGTTCATCTCCTCGAGACCGACGGTGTACTCGAGCTTGGTCTCCTTCTTCGCGACCGCATCATCCTCGCCCTCGAACAACTCCTTCGCGGTCTCCCGCCAGGCGCCGAAGTGGTACTCGTCAAAGACAACGAGGTCCCACTCCACCTTGTGCAGCCATTCGTTCTTGGGCTTGATGTTGCCCGCCTCGTCGCGACCGAGAAGGTCCTGGAAAGAACCGAAGTAGACCAAGGGCGTTCTGCGATCGATCTTGCTGGGGTCCAGGTCGGAATGGCGGGAAATGTACCGCCATCCGTCGAAGTCCGCGTGAGTCTCAAGATCCGTCTGCCATGCGTCCTCGACTGCCGGCTTGAAGGTCACCACCAGCACCCGCCTGGCACCGAGCTTCTTGGCCAGCTGATACGCAGTGAAGGTCTTGCCGAAGCGCATTTTCGCGTTCCAGAGGAAGCGCGGAACCGCGTGCATGTCCCCTGCCCAGACCGAGTGGAAGTACGCGTGGGCCTTCTCAACTGCCGCAGCTTGCTCACGGCGCATCGCGAACGTCTCGTGATGTGTACCGGTGAACTGCTGGCCGGTGCGGAGCTCATTGAGCACGGTTTGCACGTCGGCAACAGAGCACCGCACCCACTCCAACTCGACGTTCTCGAAGCCCTTCCGAGCAAGCGCCACATGCACCTCATGGTCGGTGAACACGGTCCCGTCGTCTCGCTCGGCGGGTTCGTCGATTTCGATCTTGTAGTTCTTGATGGCGGCCGTCTTGACTTGTTCGGCGACGCGCTGCTTCACATCGCGTGTAGTCTGGCCCACCTTGAGGAGACCTGCATGCGCCTCATCATCGATCGAATACGCGTAGATGCGCGGCCGCGCCTTCGGCTTCGGCGCAAGAACGTCCTCGATGTTGATGTTACTCATCGTCACCGTCGTTGCCGTCGGGCCCGCCCCCTTCATCGCTTGGACGTTCGGCTATCAGGGATTCGATGAATGCAACTTGATCGTCGGTAATGCCGTAACGCTCGTACAACTCCTCGTCGGTCCAGAGGCGATTCATGGGGAGCAGCGGGACGAACCTGTATGAATCTCGAGTGATGTTCTGAGTGATCTTCCGTAGCGAGACGAGGAACCTGACGAACCGCGTGCGCATGTATGCAGCGAGATTGTGGGCTTCGGTCTCAGAAGAACAAGTACCGATAACTAGATAGGTCTCTGTGCACGCAGTGCCCGGGCCGGCGACTATGGGCTCGCCGAGTATCGTTACGTCGTCTCGACCACTCGTCCCGTGCGCCTTAACCAGCAGGACCTTCCACTGGTCAATCCAGCCGGGGTTGTTGGTGATAGCCGAGCGCTCCAAGTAGGATTGCTGCTGGTTACCGTAGACGAGGATCGGATCCTTGAGCCCGGATGGTGACGCTGCGCCGCGTTGGTTCGTGAGACCGAAGGGCTTCCTTGCTGAGACCTGATCGCCAAGGCTGGGTTCGGCGTGGCCGTTCACGCGAAAGCCGGCGACTCTGTCCAAGATGAGGACAGCTTCGTTGCGCCGCACAAGAACATCATAGGCGTCGAGTCTCCGCATTGCGGGCTTACCGACGACGTCACTCCCAATCATGGTCACAACTTCGCACTCACCGTCGTGATCACGACCCCATAGCCAGTAAGAGACACCGCCACGAATCTTCACGCCAGGGAAGACGTCGTACAACTGCGGGAAGTCGACCAGCTTCACGAAGCGGTGGTCCCGCAGCATCCGGTCTCTGAAGTCGTCCAGGCCCTTGCCGCCCGAGAACCACCGGGACGGCGTGATCATCACAGCGTATCGTGGCTCCAGCGATAGCACTGCCTCGACAAACAGGTTGTAGATGGGCGTTGCGGACGCGCCGCCACCACCCCCACCGTCACCGAGTTGGTACGGGGGGTTGCCGATGATCACGTCGAACTGCATGTCTCCTCCAAAGAGTTCGGCCACGCGAGCCGTGACGTCGTCAGTGTGGATCAGCGCATAGCCATGGGTTTCGAGGTCGCCGCCCCTGCCCAGTGTCTTCTTGCTGGCTCCGCAGTACTTGCACCTGCCGTCAACCCAGGTGTGCTCGGTGCGCTCAAACCAGATGTTGCCTTGGTCGTTCGCGAACGACGTGGCGATGGAGTGCTCACCCTGAGCATGCTTCGAGCAGTACACGCTTCGACGAGTAAGCAGGCTGGTGAGTTGCGTGATGCCGACGCCGAACACTTGCTTGGTCAGAATGTGATCGACGCGCTCTTGAAGGTCCGGGATCTCGTGGGCCAGACCCTTCGTCAACCGGCTGGTGATCTCGCGGAGGAAGACGCCAGACTTAGTGAATGGGTCGAGGAACCTCACTGACCCGTCTGACCAGATACTTGCACCGTTGTTGTCTGCCGCCCACGCGACCGCAAGGGCGTCCAACATTCTGTTGGCGAACTGGGGCGGCGTGAACACCTCGTCATTGGAAAGGTTCGCGATGCACGTCAGAACGTCCGGGTTGCGACCGCGAAGCGAGAGCCGCACTTGTTCGTTCATGCCATTTCCCCGGAGTCATTCGCGGCACCCATGCTGGCGAGCTCAGTCACCGTCATCTGCGGATAGGTCCTGACTGGAACGAGTATCTCATGCCTCTCGAGATCCGCGAAGAGCGTACCTTCGCTGAATGCCGCCGACTGTGCCAGGGCGTCGAGGCGAAAGTCGCGCCTCTGGAACTTGCCCTTTCCCAGGTAACCCCACTCCGCGAAGATGATTGCCTGATCATCGCTGGTATGCATCGTCAAGGCGTCACCGTGGACGAGGTTCTGTGACAACACGTACGAAGCGGCGCCATAGAGGTCGTCCGACTTATCGAGACATACGTAGCCCGACAAGACATCAAGCATGTTTGAGCGGCACTCGGTGATGTTGTCCTCCAGAAGTTCAATCCCGTAGCAGCTCATCAACGCGAGGAGGGCATATTGCCGTCTCTCATACTCCGAACTCCCGAACGTGATTTCGACAGATGCGAGCTTGCGCTGCAGGATGCGAACGAGGAAGTTGCCGCTCCCGCACGCTGACTCCAAGAAGCGCGAGTCGATCCGCTCAGTTTCGCCCTTGACGAGATCAAGCATCGTATCGACCAACCATGTGGGAGTGAATACCTCCCCGTGGTCCGCAACACGCTGTCTCGACTTGATGAGGTTCATGTGTCCATTGTATTCGAGGGGCCGACATTCGCTCGAGAAACCTGTCGCCCCACTTCGACCGCGCAACCCCGCCATCAGCGGAGTGTTCGATAGATGGGCTGCAGCGCTCTGCGCGCCCACTCGTCATGACTGTCCAGAATGGGGCCAACGTGGAGCGGATGAGCTGCGCGCTGACCCGCTCACTGCGATTCTCGCACGTGTTGGCGCGCCTGCTCCATCCGCTGGCTAGGCCGGAGTTGCGCAAACTCAGTCCAGCGGCCGTCCGTTGTCAGCGTACGCTTGCAGGTAGTCAGAGTATCTCTTCGGATCGAGCGACCGTCGCAGATCAGCGACCTCCTCAGCAGGATGCTTCAGGCGTTCGTTCCTGACCCCCAGAACGACAATGAGTGCCGTGAAGAGCACGGTTGCCACTGAGAGGACCAACAGACGGTGCGAGTCAAACGCCTGCAGGGATGCAAGTGTGCCGGCAGCGCCAGAGCCTCCCTGGGAATCGACGGGGAGCAGGCTGAGCGGATACACAACGCCAGTCCAGAAGAGGAGGAGCAGCGTCACTAGGACTACTCGAACGAGACCGGACCGTTCGGGGTTGTCCTGGACGTCCTGCAGGTGCTCCCGAACCTCACGCATGTGAGCTCGGACGGTCACAACCAGTTGAGAGATTGCCTCGCCCTCCTGCTCAACGCTGAGAGTAGGGATGTCGGCCTGGAAAGCCGACAGTAAGTAGTCCTCGTGGCGTCGCCCGCGCAGCTCGAGCCCCTTGGCGATTGCGTCGTCAATCTGCTCTAGCACGGTGCCTTTCGGCATGAACTGCGAGAAACCGTAGGAGGCGTAGTATTCCTCACGGGATAGAACGGCGTCGCTCTCGCCATCGCGAATGGAGTGCCTGACGTCACGCAAACCGTCCTCAAGTGTTCGTTCGTTGTACCACCGGAAGTAGCGACTCTGCGCTTGGTCCGCAAGATGCGAAGAAGTGCGCAGCAACTCTCGGGTGCGTCTCCTGTTGCGCGCGTACGATTCCTCGCTGCCAAGAAGGCGGGCAACAAGAAAGGCACCCAACACACCGACGAGAGCAGCGACAGACTGCGCAACAGCACTGAAGAACCAGTTCCAGTCCACTACGTCCTCACCATCGCGATAGCGAGTCCCCGAGTCGACGCAACTCCCGGCCTAACCCCACTTCTGCAGTCTACACATCGGGATATCGCACCGACGAATATGGCCCCGGCACGGATGCCGGGGCCTTTAGGATCGATGGTGGTGGCAGGTGGTGAAACGTCTTCGAGACTTGTAGTAGGCCTGAGCTCGCGCGCGCTTGTGCATCCAGCCCCGATTCGTTTGAGTGTCAAAAGGAGAGGAAGATAATCTCTCGGCGCTCCCATCGCCCAGCCCTGGGGCTGCGGTCCCTTTACCTGGCCCGAACACTTGTGTGCGGATTATCTGAATCGTAGTACGCTAACTATGCTATTGACGCGACCGGGCTTGTGTGCCACAATGTGCGAGAAGTTAGAGAAGGGAGACGTT
>JAQIBK010000094.1 GCA_027859125.1 Actinomycetota bacterium
ATTCTAGACTTGCGCGACGCGACCGTGCTAGCCCTCAAGTATGCGGCACACTACCCCCTAGGAGCAATCATGGCACACAAGAAGGATCCCGCGAAGCCCTCGCTTCTCGAGCAGGTCAAAGGAACAGAATCCGAGTTTCTGGCGGGTCGCAGCGAGCACTCGGAGAACGTTGATAGCGCGGTGCGGATATTCCTGGAGTTCCTGCGCGGATTCGAGTCGCTGACTCTGGACAGGCCATGCGTGACGGTGTTCGGCTCCGCCCGTTTCCCTGAGGGGCATCGCTATTACGAACTGGCCCGAGAAGTGGGCGGCACGCTTGCCCAGGAGGGATTCTGCACCATGACCGGTGGAGGTCCCGGACTCATGGAGGCGGCGAATCGCGGCGCTCACGAAGCCGGAGGACTCTCGATAGGCGCGAATATCCATCTGCCCAACGAGCAGCAGCCCAATCCCTACGTGGACAGGTTCATAGAGTTCGAGCACTTCTTCGTGCGCAAGGTCATGCTTGTGAAGTACTCTTGCGCATTCATTGTGATGCCGGGCGGCTTCGGGACACTCGACGAGGTGTTCGAGACCCTCACGCTGATGCAGACCGGCAAGATCGACTTCTTTCCCGTGATCGCCGTCGGCAGTGAGTATTGGGCACCGCTCATCGACTTCTTCCGCGACAATCTGGTGCAGGAGGGGACCATCGGCCCCGAGGACATCGACCTGATCCATGTCACGGACTCGGCTGCAGATGCGGTCGCACACATCAAGCAGCATCCACATGGGTTTCGGCAGTTCACTGAGAGTTCACCGGCATAGCGCTCGTCCGCTTCGGTCATCTGGGGCGTCAACACGCTTTTCCTGTTGGGGTCGGGCCTGGACATCCTGGGGGTCATGGTAGTGAACTCGGCGTTCAGCGCGGGGCAGGTGATCTTTGAGATCCCCACCGGTGTCGTGGCCTACACGATCGGACGCAAGGCCTCCTATCTCTTTGGAATGGCCACGCTGTTCGTGTCCACGCTGCTCTATGTCGCGTCTTCACGGTTCGAGTGGGGAATCCGGCGGATTCTTGTTCGCGTCGGGCCTACTGGGGCTGGGCTTCACCTTCCAGACTGGAGCGGTCGACGCATGGTTGGTCGACGCCCTCGATCATCTCGAGCACGAGGTACCACGTGACCAGATATTCTCGCGGGGCGGGCCGTGTTCAGGGTGGTGTTCGGCGTCATGGGCCCCGTGCGTCAGGCGTTTATCAACACAGAGATCCCGTCCGCACAAAGGGCCGGCTCCTTGATCCACTCGTGCATATCCTTCGAGGAGCGCTCCCAGGCATAGAACGTTCTTGATTCCATGTCGCAGAATCCACACCACGGAACAGGGTTCTGAAGGAAGTGCATCACATCTTCGGGGTTGGGCGCAGGGTCCAGTGCTATCGAGTCCGCGTCGGTGGTTGCGAGCTCCTCGATACCGAAGTGATCTCGGAGCACGTGGGAGTATGCCGTGTACGCGCACGGATACAGCTGTCCATTGCGTACGATGGGACAGTTGCAGAACCCTTGGCAGCTCGCGAACGACGCGGCAGGGTCATGACATCCGGCAGGATCGATGGGAGTCTTGCGGAACTGGTCTCGCAGGCGAGTCCATTCGAAAAGGGCGCCGTAGCGAGCGGCGAGTGATTCGATCTCAGCTCGGGGCAGTTCTATGGGATAGGAATCGCATTGCAGACCGATTCCCGTTTCAGCCAGTGCAAGCCAGAACTCCTCGGGCATGCGGGTCACAAGCGTACCGTTGGTCAGCAGTTGGATTCGTGTGTCGGGGAAGATCTCACGTGCTAGTCGTATGAAGGCCGATATCTCAGGATGAAGAAGCGGCTCGCCGCCCAGAAGGTAGATATGGCGCACCTGCGAAAATAGGCCTGCTATGGCGCGCATGTCGGTCTCGAATCCACTGAGGTCGACAAAGGCCGGACTGCAGAGATTCGAGAAGTGGGAGCAGCCCTTGCAGTTCAGGTTGCAGTGATCGGTCAGATGGATCTCGAAGTGCTGAAGTACCGGCGCGCGGTGCAAAACCGCTCGGCGGAACCAGACAACGATTCTCGGATCACGCGAGACCATGCTCGCCGCACGAAATCGTCGGCGCACCGAGCGCTGCAGGTCATATAGAGGTCGCGGCAATCGGTCTGCGAGAGCCCGAAGAAACCTATTCCACTTCTGTCGGAGCATGACCACGATTCCTGTTCGGCGCGTGGTGCCCGGGGCGGGGATCGAACCCGCACTCCCTTTCGAGAACCGGTTTTTGAGACCGGCGCGTCTGCCTGTTCCGCCACCCGGGCATATCGGGGCGCCGGCTGATTATACGGGAGAGAGTGCCCGCGCGACAAAAAACAGATCGGACAGTCGCAAGCACCGCCCGGGGAGGTGGCGGTGCTTGCTAGACGGCAGAATCGCCGGGGTCGATGAAAGGGGACGCCCTAGGAGTCGAAACCGATCGCTTGAGCCAGAACATCAGGCTCGATCGTGTTCGTGAATTTCGGAGTACTGGCCACTTGTGCACGGTAGCCGACGATCTTCATGAGAGCGCGTACGACCTGTGGGTCGTACAGCCTTCCGGCATCGCGCACCATTTCAGCCATGGCTTCGTCGGTGCTCATCTTGGGTCTTTGCGGTCGCTCGGACGTCAGTGCATTGAACACGTCGCAGACAGCGATGATCCTGGCGGGCAGAGCGATCTGCTCACCTTTGCGATGCCGAGGATAGCCCGTTCCGTCGAGACGCTCGTGGTGATCGCTGACCGCTGCACAGACGTCGGTACTGAAGTTCGCATCGCTCGCTGTCTGTGCGCCCTTGACGGGATGTAGGCGAATCTCAGTGAGCTCCTCGGGGGCAAGGCGTCGCGTCGCGTTCAGGATGATCTCGGGGATCTCAAGCATTCCGATGTCGGCAAGCAGTGCAGAGATGCGGAGTTCGTGTATGTCGCGGCGCGTCATGCCCAACATCTTGCCTATGGCGATCGCTTGATCGGCGAGTTTCAGAGTGTGGTGATCGAAGTGCTGCGGCAGTCGACGATCGATGATCTCTGCAAGCACATTGAGTGTGCCACCGAGCTGGTCGCGGACCTCGTTCAGAAGCAGGCGATTCTCCAATGAGAGCTCAATGATGCGTGCGACAAGAGAGAGTCCCTCC
>JAQIBK010000165.1 GCA_027859125.1 Actinomycetota bacterium
AACATGAGTCACGAGCTTCGCACGCCTCTGAACTCGATCATCGGTTTCAGCGGGATCATGCTGCAAAGGATGGCTGGAGATCTGAACGACGAACAGGAGAAGCAGCTCGGCATGGTCTACCGATCGGGCAAACACCTGCTGGATCTCATCAACGGTATTCTCGATATCTCCAAGATCGAGGCGGGTCGGGTCGATGTCGAGTCGTCCACATTCGACCTGTCGTCTCTGCTCCAAGAGGTCGTTGGGAGCTTGCAGCCGCAGGCGCTGGAGAAGGATCTCGTGCTGGATCTGACGCTTCCCGATCAGCCAGTGCACCCTCACACCGACCGCACGAAGGTCAGACAGGTGCTCTCCAATCTCGTTGGGAATGCAGTCAAGTTCACCAAAGAGGGAAGGGTGGACGTCACGCTCGAATCGGATGACGAGTATTTCAGGATCAGTGTTCGCGACACCGGTGCAGGGATTGCAAAGGAGGATCGTCTACTGATCTTCGACGAGTTCCAGCAGGCATCACGAAGAGCTGATGACAAGCCAGTAGGTACCGGACTTGGCTTGGCGATCTCAAGGAAACTGGCGCGAATGATGGGCGGCGACGTCGAGCTCGAAAGCACTGTGGATGTCGGTTCGGTTTTCACTCTCCGTACTCCAATAGTGTTCAAGGCTACAAACAAGGAAGTCGACGACGACAATGGGTGTATGGTCACCGATGGAACGTGAAGGGTACATTCCTACCATGACCGCGAGCATCACACTTGGCAGCTGACGAGAGGATGGAGAATGGCGACACGTATCCTGATCGCCGAGGACGATCCGCAGAATCTGTACTTGGTCAAGTTCCTGCTTGAGAACAGGGGCTATGAGGTCTTGACTGCGGCCGACGGACATGAGGCCGTTGTGGTCGCCCGCGCGGAGAACCCTGATCTTGTGCTGATGGACATGCTTCTTCCAAGGGTCGATGGATACGAGGCGACGAGGATGCTCAAGGCCGATGAAGGATTCAGCCGTCCCGTCGTCGCTCTCACTGCATACTCCATGAAGGGCGATCGCGAGGCCATCCTTGAGGCCGGATGTGACGGCTACATCCCGAAACCCATCGATCCGAACACTTTCGTCGATCAAGTTGAGAAGTACCTGTGATGTCCGCAATGCATACCCTGAAGGTCGGAGTCCGATGAGGGTTCTTGTTGTCGACGACGAGGACGCTGGCAGGTATCTCGCGGAGTCCATCCTCAAATCCGGCGGACATGAGGTGGCTGCCGCGTCAGACGGTATCGAAGCTCTGGAAGTAGCTGCAGAGTTCATGCCCGACGTGGTGATAAGTGACATTCTCATGCCGCGTATGGATGGCTATCAGTTGGTGCGCGAATGGAAGATCGATCCGCGTTTCTCAGGCATCCCCCTGATCTTCTACACAGCGTCGTACACAGATCCCGCCGACGAGAAATTCGCTCTCGATCTGGGTGCTGACGGGTTTCTCGGAAAACCTGTAGAGGCAAAGATTCTTCTCAAAGCCGTGGATGATGTGACCAGCGGTGATGAGCGCGGACTGCCCCGAGAGCCCGTTGCCAGCGACGAGACTGAGGTTCTCAGGGAGTACAGCCATCGTCTCGTCAACAAGCTGGAGCACAAGGTCCTCGATCTTGAGCGAGCCAATGTCATGCTCAAGGGCGCCATGGAGGCTCTGAACGATGAGATCGGCATTAAACTGCGCTTGATCGATGATCTGAACGTCGAGGTGGAGACCCGCAAGACCACAGCCGAGGAACTGAAACGATACCAACTTCGGGCCGAGAACAGCCAGGACATCATCGTGTCCATCCGTCCTGATGGGCGACTCGTGGATGTCAATGCGGCTGCGGTTGACGCCTATGGAATCTCGCGTGAGAAGCTGATCGGCAGTATGGGCTATCTGCTGCGGGCCGATCCGGATTCTGGGCCTCGATATGGCACTATGCCGCTGGAGGGCCGCCGTTTCGAGCAGCTGCATCGACGTGCAGACGGATCCGTTTTTCCAACTGAGGTCAGCGCCTACGGAATCGAATACGATGGAGCTCCTCTCTTCCTCGACATCATTCGAGATATCACTGAACGAAAGCATGATGAGGAAGAACGAGTACGCCTCGAGCAGACGAAGACGAACTTCATATCGATGATCTCTCACGAGTTGCGCACGCCGCTCACGAGCATCATCGGCTATTCGGACATCCTTGCGGACATGGACATCTCAGAGCGTCCCGACGCGGCCCACACTGCGATCAACAAGATTCAGGGAAATGGAAGACGAATGCAGGATCTGGTCGAGGAACTGCTCGGGGCGACCCAGATGCAGCTCGAGGGAATCTCGCTGACGGTTCAGGATGTTGATGCAGGGGCGTTCATTGAGCGACTCACAAGCGATCTCTCACTTGCTGAGACGCACTCATTGAAGCTGGACATCCAAGAAGGGCTACCGCCGATACGGGTGGATGAAGAGCAGATGTCCAGAGCGCTCGGTGCCGTCCTGGGCAACTCGGTGAAGTACTCCCCGAATGGCGGCGAGATCGCTGTAAGGGTTCGCAGCCACGCTGAGTCGGTGACGATCGCCGTAGAGGACCATGGTGTGGGTATGTCTGCCGAAAAAGCGCCGCAGCTGTTCCTGTCATTCACGCAACTCGATATGTCGAGTACCCGCACGTTCGGTGGCGTTGGCCTCGGGTTGTTCCTGGCTTATCAGATCGTGACCGCTCATGGCGGGACGATTATGGCGGAGAGCCAAGAGGGAGTTGGGAGCACCTTCACGATCACGCTCCCGCAAGGGGACTAGTGTTGTGCGCGACTAGGGCCTTCTGAGCGCAGCTTTTGCGTCGAACTCCGTGTCGTGAGGCACTGCGAGCTGCCCACCCAGCAGCACGATGGAGTCGAATCGTGAATCGTGTGCGCTGAGCCATGCGGCAGTGTCCCAGGTAACGGAGTTCGCCAGAACGACGGGGGAGTCAGCAGCTGCGAGATATGCGCCTGCCGCAAGAGCATCGGGGAAGCTCAGCCCGGTTGCAAGACCGATTCGATCGCCGTCCAGCACACCCGAATCGTGAGCCCAGTCAGCGATCGCCCGTGAAGTTGTGTATCGGGTGTCTCCCATGATCCGGCGGACGGACGGCAGAGTGGACGCAGCACTCTGCGATACGGCCGAAGTCCCACCCAGCACGATCGTGTCGTC
Organism: Actinomycetota bacterium; assembly: GCA_027859125.1. Taxonomy (GTDB): domain Bacteria; phylum Actinomycetota; class Coriobacteriia; order Anaerosomatales; family UBA3086; genus UBA3086. Next base: position 3,197 of record JAQIBK010000165.1, read on the forward strand.
GATGGCGAGCTGGTCCATCGCCTGTGAAGTCTCAGGCGGTAGAGTGTCTGCTCGAGTCAGCAGAACCGGCCAACCTGCTGCGGCGGCCATGGGAGACCCCGAAAGTGCGTCAGGATAGTTCTCCCCGGAGGCGATCACCGCTCTGTTCTGCGGTATCGAACCTCCCAGCCGTTTCATGAGCTCGTTGGCTACGAGTTGGGCAGTGCCGTAGCGCGATACACCTCCAAGCCGTCGAATCGTCGCCATCGGCAAGAGGAGGGCGACATCCATGGCGACCTCTGCGCTCACGGCCGTGTCTCCTCCAATGAAGAGGATTTCGTTTGGGTTGAGCCTGAGCAACTCATCTCGCGTCTCTACGGGCAGGGATCCGGGACGCGTCAGCAGCAGTGGTCCTGAAACAGCAGAAGCGAGAGGACCTGCCGAAAGAGCGTCGGGCCAGTTCTCGCCCGAGGCGAGAAGGACAGTCGATGCGCTTCCCGGGTGAGATGCCTGGCTCACTGCGGCTGCTGTGGCGTAGCGGTTGGCTCCCTCGAGTCGTTCGCTGGCCAGCGAGGTCAGTCCCGAACTCGGTGCGACTGTCAGGGTCGTCGGATCAGTGGCCGCCCATCTCGAATTGGAGAACGCCTCGACGAACACGGTGTTGTTCCCATCGGACGGAAGGGGCAGTCTTCCGGACGTCGCATCTGTCAGATAGGCTGGGCCACCCTGCACTCCGTATCGATAGAACACCCCTGATCCCGAGCCCGCACTCCAAGACAGTGTGGTCTCAAGCCCGACCGGGGTACTCGCCGAAAGCGACAAGGGTGCTTGCTCTGGAATGCTTGTGATGAGCGTCTGGTACGCGTTCCAGACGTCAGCTCTCCCGGCACCGTATTCGTCATCCTCTCCGTCGCCCAGACCAGGTGGGTAGTCGACGGCGGTGCTCTTGAAAAGAGAGATCGTCTGCGCAGGGGTCCTGCTCGGAACGCACGACAAGAGGAAAGCCGCCGCACCTGAGACCAAGGGGGTGGCGAAAGAAGTCCCGCTTGCACCAGAAGTCGTTTGCTCGGCACCATAAGGGTCGTAGGCTCCCCAGATGTTCTCACCGATCGCCACAACGTCGATCTCCGGCCCTATGCTGGCGAATGATGAGTGGCCTCCGGTGCGAGATATCGAGCTGACAGCGAGTGACCCCTGTGCCGCTGCCGGATACAGAACCTCGCCGCCACCATTGTTGCCCGCAGCAGCCACCACCAGTGAACCGCGGTCGGAGCAGTAGTCAACTGTCTCCTCCCACAGGGCGATGAGGCCCGGGTCACCGTATGCTCTGCCGCCAAGGGAGACGTTGATGACACGAGCTCCACGGTCGGCAGCGTCCATCATCGCCTCCATGGTGTCGATGTCCTCGCCGACACCGATGCTACTGACGGTCTTGTAGACCAGTACCGTGTTCCGAGAGCCGTACATTGTGCCGACGAGGCCATAACCATTGTCTCCGTTGGCACGCATCATCGACGCTACAAGCGTTCCGTGACGGCTGGCGTGGTCATCAGTCGGATCGTTGTCGTTGTTCACGTAATCCCATATTCCGACATACTCGCCGGTGTGTTCACGCAGGGTCGAGTTGACGCCGGTGTCTATCACGGCGACGGTTACACCCGTGCGGTACGGGTTGAGGGTGTGGTCGTCCCCGTTGAGCGCTGCGTTCCAGACACGTTCCATATCGATCGAGTGCGGATACGTTGTCGACGGCCCCAAGTACTCCGCCTGGCTGGTGAAACCGGAGTAGTGTGGGTCTTTGGGCGGCACGTTCTCTTGAACGGAGACGGTGCCACAGGGCCCGGCGACTCTGACGCCGTGAATACCGGACAGGCGTTCTGCCACGGAAGCTGCGTCCTGGCCGTCCCGGACTGGCACCAACAGGGTGTTGTATCGCCGTAGGACCAACGTTTCGGGAGAGTATCCGCAGGCCTGCAGCTGACCGAACGCCTGAGTTGGGATCTCGTCGCCCTCGAAGCGGAGAATCACCTGATGAGGGCGCGTGCGCGTAATGTCCGTTCCTCGGGGAGGACCGGCTGTCGCGATCAGAGGCAGAGTGAGGACGAACAGGAGCAGAGCAAGTGCCGTGTTGCGCACTGTGTTCTGGTGTCGTCTCATCGGCCCCCCGGACGAGTCGGAATCGGATGTGCTCGATTGTAGCGCGACGGAGTTCCGAGTGTGGTGGGAATGCGGGGCGATTCCGCGTCCGTGTCTTGGCATGGCGTGGTACAACTGCTATGGTCGCTTAGACCTTTAACTCGGTCCCGAGAGGCCGGCAAGGGAATCATCACGCATACGGATGGCGGCCTCATTCTCAACGGTCGCAATGCGCTTACGCAGATGCCTTCTTAAGCCAGCCGGCTCAAGAGGGCGTTGTTGTATCCGTACACGGAATGGAGGCGGCTGTGGAGTATCGCACCAAGGCCACGGTGATGGATTCCCCTGCCATCGAGCGAGCGGTCACCCGTATCGCTCACGAGATCCTCGAGGCGAACGAGGGGGCATCCGATATCGCGATCGTCGGCATTCTGACCCGCGGAGTTTGTCTCGCGAGTCTGCTTGCAGAGCGCATTCGCGAGATCGAAGGCGTGGAGCCGCCGGTCGGGAGTCTCGACATCTCGTTCTATCGCGACGATACGGCCATACGGCTGAACCCCGAGGTGCATCGAACCGACATCCCGTTCGATGTGGAGGGGCACGACATAGTGCTCGTCGACGATGTTCTCTATACCGGTCGAACGATCCGGTCCGCCATGGACGCGATCATGGACTACGGGCGTCCGCGCTCGATTCAACTCGCGGTGCTGGTCGATCGCGGTCATCGAGAGTTGCCCATTCGCGCCGACTACGTTGGCAAGAACGTTCCCACGGCCAGCCGCGAGCGCGTGAAGGTGTTCCTCGAGGAGAACGACGGGCGCACGAGCGTCGAAATCCTGGAGTCCGTTGTCGGGGAAGGGGAGTGAAGTGCTCTCCACGCCGAATATCATAGACATTCAGGATCTCACTGAGTCCGATATCATCACCATCCTTGATACGGCTGAGTCCTTCAAAGAGGTCAACGAGCGACGTATCAAGAAGCTGCCAACGCTCAGGGGCCGTACAATCATCAATCTGTTCCTTGAGCCGTCAACGCGGACCAGGACGTCGTTCGAGATCGCAGCCAAGCGTCTGTCCGCCGATGCCGTCAACATGACCGGTTCGGCTTCTGCCACCGTCAAGGGTGAGTCGTTGCGAGACACAGCGCAGACGCTGTCAGCCATGGCGTGCGACCTGATCGTCGTTCGCCACAAGTACGCGGGCGCCCCCCGTGTGCTCGCCGAATGCATGGATGCGCACGTGATCAACGGTGGCGATGGTCGTCACCAGCATCCGACTCAAGCCCTGCTCGATCTGTTCACAATCCGGCAGGAGCTGGGACATCTGGAGGGTCTGACCGTGGGTATCGTGGGAGACATTGCGAACAGCCGAGTGGCAGGTTCGCTCATTCCGGCTCTACGTGCCGTGGGCGCCCGACCGATCGTGATCGCGCCGCCGACGCTGCTGCCTGCCCGTCCAGATGTGTTGGGCGCAGAAGTGTCGTACTCGCTGGACGACGTGCTTCCTGACCTCGACGTTGCGTACATGCTGCGCATACAGATGGAGCGCTCGGAGGGCATGCCGTTCCCGAGCTTGCGAGAGTACGCGCGTTTCTATGGCATGAACGCCGCGCGTCTTGCGAAAGCGCGTCCAGAGATGAAAGTGATGCACCCGGGTCCCATGAACAGGGGCGTCGAGGTCTCCTCGGACGTTGCTGACTCTCCGCGTGCGATCGTGCTCGATCAAGTGAACTCAGGGGTCGCAGTGCGCATGGCGACCATGTATCTGCTGCTCGGAGGTGGCGATAGTGGCACTGCTTCTTAGAGGAGGACGGGTCGTGGACCCTGCGGTGGGCCTCGATGAGGTCGCCGATGTGCTGATCCGCGATGGTGTGATCGTCGAGATCGGCCAGGATCTCGAGATGCCCAAGGGCGTTGTGGTCGAATGCGCCGAGAAGATCGTGGTGCCGGGTCTGGTCGACGTGCACACTCACTTGCGTGAGCCGGGTCGTGAGGACAAAGAGACCGTCGAGAGCGGTACCCGTGCAGCTGCCAAGGGCGGTTTCACAGCGGTTTGCGCCATGCCCAACACGGATCCGATATGCGACACGGGTTCCAAAGTGCGGTTCCTGGTCGAGAGAGCGAGGGAGCGGGGCGCGGTTCGTGTGTACCCGATCGGCTCTCTCACGTCCGATAGCATCGGATCGTCCATCGCTGAGATCGGCGACATGATCGGCGAGGGCGCGATCGGTTTCTCCGACGACGGGCGGGGTGTCCAGGACGCGGGCACGATGCGTCGGGTCATGGACTACACGAAAGCATTCGGCACAACGGTGATCGCTCACTGTGAGGACGAATCGCTTGCGGGCTCCGGAGTTGTGAACGAGGGCGAGGTCTCGACCAAGCTCGGCATGTCTGGTTGGCCGGCACAAGCCGAGGAGCTCATGGTCGATCGCGACGTGCGCCTCGCAGAGTTGACGGGTTGTCGACTGCACTTGGCTCACTTGTCGACCGCGGGCTCAGTCGATATCGTCCGGAATGCCAAGGCTCGTGGCGTCGCAGTCACAGCGGAGGCCACACCCCATCACCTGTTCCTCGACGAGACGGCACTGCTGGAGCCGGTCTCCGGGCGGGCGTACGACACCAATCTCAAGATGAACCCGCCACTGCGCACGGCCTCCGACCGTGAAGCCCTCGTGGCCGGACTGCTCGACGGCACGATCGACTGCGTTGCGACCGATCATGCGCCGCATGCGCCGCACGAGAAGGCCCTGGAGTTCGAGGTCGCACCGTTCGGAAGCACTGGTCTGGAGACTGCGCTCTCTCTGGTGATCACCCATCTGGTGGGGCCCGGCGAGCTTGACTGGGCGGGTCTCGTACGCGTCATGGCACACGGCCCGCGCGCCGCTCTGGGTCTTCCCGATGTGCATCTTGAGCCCGGTGCCGTGGCTGACATCACCGTCATCGATCCTGAGGCACGCGTCGAAGTGAGGGCGGACCGATTCGAGTCCCACTCCCGCAACAGCGCTTTCCTCGGGCATAATCTTCTGGGCAAGGCCTCCGAGACCATCGTCGGCGGTCGAATCGCTCTCCGGAACGGAAAGGTGGTCGACTGAGTGACTTCTCGCGGCAAAGCGATTCTCGCGCTAGAGGACGGCACTGTCTTTGAGGGAGTCTCCTGCGGTGCGCCAGGTCAGGCCACCGGTGAGATCTGCTTCAACACGTCGATGACCGGATACCAAGAGGTCCTCACGGATCCGTCGTACGCCGGGCAGATCGTGACAATGACCATGCCCCACATCGGCAACTACGGGATCAATGGCGCAGACATGGAGTCCCGCGGTGTGTTCGCCCGTGGATTCGTGGTGCGTGAGATGACCGACGAGCCATCGAGTTGGCGCTCAGAGGAGTCTCTGCCGACGTTCTTGCAGCGTAGCGGCGTCGTGGCTATCCAGGGGATCGATACGCGGAAGCTCACGCGGCACATACGTGAGACCGGAGCAATGCGTTCCGTCATCTCCACAACGGAGCTCGATCCGGAGAAGCTGGCTCGTGCAGCACGCGACAGCGAGGGTCTCGAGGGTCTGGACACAGTGGCCCGGGTCGCCGCCACCCAAGAGTATGCGTGGGGTGCCGAGGGGCCGGATGGGCTCGTGCCGGTCGATACGGGCGTCCTGCCCGTCAAACCGCGCTACAGGGTCGTCGCTTTCGACTCTGGAATCAAGTACAACATTCTGCGTCAGCTCTCGGAGGCCGGTTGCGAGATCATCGTTGTTCCGCCGACAACGAGTGCTGAGCGTGCGCTCGAGCTGAACCCCGACGGCTTCTTCCTGGCGAACGGTCCTGGAGATCCTGCCGCTGTCGATTACCTGTACAATACCCTCCGGGAGCTTCTGGGCACCAAGCCCGTTTTTGGTATCTGTCTGGGGCACCAGATGCTCTCTCTTGCAGTGGGTGCATCCACGTACAAACTCAAATACGGACATCGCGGAGGCAATCAACCGGTCATGAACCTACTGACCGGGCAGGTTGAGATCACGAGCCAGAATCACGGGTTCTGCGTGGACTTCTCCGACATAGGCGCAGTGGATATCGAGGCCAGCGGAGGCATCGACGGCGATGTGACCGATCTGGAGTCGTGGGTTCGAGCAGGCGTTGCGCCTGTGGTCCGATCCGAGCGCTTTGGCCGAATCCAACTCACCCACGTGAACCTCAACGACATGACCACAGAGGGCATCAGGCTGTTGGATACGCCCGCGTTCTCAGTCCAGTATCACCCGGAGGCTGCTCCGGGGCCGCACGATGCTCGATATCTGTTCGGCGCGTTCACCAGGCTGATGGATGGTCGCGACGACTATATGCACGCGACGGAACAAGGAGACCGCTGATGCTGCGAAGCGTACTCATACCGACTGATTTCTCGCTGGAGGCCAAGCTGCTTCTGGGTTTCGTCGAGGGACTCGGAGCATGCGGCGTCGAGAGCGTGGTTCTGGGTCACATAGTCGAGGCCTCGGGTATGGAAGGCCCCATCATCGCCAAGCATATCGACAAGGTTCGCGAGCGTGTCGGGGACATGGCTGAAGGTCTGCGTGAGGCAGGTCTGGCAGTCGAGATCCGCATCGGCACCGGTGAGCCGTCGTCCGGGCTCCTGGCCTTGGCGGCAGAGGCTCATGTGGACGGAGTCGTATGTGGGACTCACGGCAAGGGCACGATCACCAAGTTCTTCTCGGGTTCAGTGTCGGAGGACCTGCTCCGGGGATCCTTCGCTCCCACGATGCTCATACGCTACGCACTGCTCCGTAACGCCGAGGAGACCTCCGGTCTCGCCAGGCGATTCGGCCAGAAGCTGGTACTGCCCACCGACTTCTCGTCGGCCTCGATGCGTTCACTCATGGC
>JAQIBK010000090.1 GCA_027859125.1 Actinomycetota bacterium
TCCTGCATGATCAGGTCGCCCTCGGTCACGATGACGACGAGCTCGTCGCCGTCCACCACAGGCAGCGCGCCAATGCTCTTCTCCACCATGAGCCGAGCAGCGTCCTTCACCGTGAGCTCCCGCCCGACCGTGACCGGATCTGCGGTCATGATGTCCCGCGCACTAACATCTCTCATCTCAAGTTCCCTTCGTCACCAGGTTTGTTCGTTCAATTCTCGAACCGCCGAGGAGATGAAGTTCGGTACGTCCTCGGCGATCATGCAGGTTTCTGTCAACTCCCTAGCGGCGTGATCCCCAGCACGACCGTGAACCCATGCACCCAGCGCGCCCGCCTCGAGGGGACTCAGCCCTTGAGCCAGAAGTGCTCCGACCATGCCCGCAAGAACATCGCCTGTTCCGGCGGTCGCCAGACCGGGATTGCCCGTAGTGTTGACGACACGTCTCCCCTGGCCGCTGATGACCGTGCGCGCACCTTTGAGCACACAGGTGAGATTCGGGCCGCTCAGCTTGGCTCCATGCACCAGTCTATCCGACTGCACCTGGGTTGGAGTCATATCAAGCAAACGGGAGAGTTCCCCCGGATGCGGAGTTATCACGGTCGATCCCACGCGAGAACGGATCGCATCCGCCGCATCGACCATGGCATTGAGACCGTCAGCGTCGAGCACAAGTGGCACCATCAGGCTGTGCACGAGATTGCGGGTCACCAGAACCGCCCCGTGCGCCACGGTCATTCCCGGTCCGATGACCACTGCATCGAACTCCCGGGAGAGGTCGAGGATGATATCGGTCACTCTGGAGGCCAGTGTGTGCGACGGATGCTCAGGGAGTCCCATCACGACTGCGGAAGTCAGCTTGGACTGCACGATGTGGGCGATCGATTCCGGCACCGCCAATGTGACGTAACCGGCACCCATGCGCTGCGCGCCCATTGCAGCAAGTGCTGCAGCACCGGGATAGGCACCCGAACCAGCGACTATCAACACGCGGCCACGCGCATTCTTGTGAGTGTCGGGGTCCAGAACGGGAAGTAGATCGCGATACTCAGCTGCAGACCAGACCTCCGGATCACCGGGGCTGCCAACCAGCTCACGCGGGATTCCGATCTCTGATACCAACACATCACCCGCAAGCGACACACCCGGCTGGAGCACCAGTCCCGCCTTCTGAGATGAGAACGTGACGGTGGCGTCAGCCCTGACCGCGACGCCCGGCGCCGCGCCCGTGTCGCAGAGCACTCCAGTTGGCAGGTCCACCGAAATGACATGGGCCCCTGAAGCGTTGATCGCCTGAACCGCAGAAACGTACGACCCCTGAATTTCACCGACAGTACCTATGCCCAGCAGCGCATCGACAACGGCGGCATATCCCTCAAGATGATTCGAGGCCATCTCGCCTGAGACGACTTCGTGGGCGACGCCCGCTCGAATGGCCTCTGCGGCGACCTCTCCTGCATCCGCCTTCAATGCCGCAGGGTCCACTAGTGAGAAGACACGCACGTCGCGTCCGGCCGAAGCCAACACGCGCGCAGCTAACCAGCCGTCACCCCCGTTGTTCCCCTTCCCGGTCACAACAGCCACCGGTCCGAAGGGAACACGTGCCGAAAGCGCTTCTGCCACCGCGGTGCCAGCTCGACGCATCAAGTCACCCAGCGTGACGCCAGCCTCTGCGACCGCGCGCTCCTCGGCAAGTCGTGCCGCGCTCTCTGTCAACGCGTAGACCACAGCCATTCCTCCCTTGCCTACAAGCGATGCGGCCCCGATGGAACCGCCTCGAGCCTCTGAAGCTACAACTCTGTATTCCCCTCGACCACGACTGCGGGACCGTCCGCCGCGCGCTCGTCGGCGACGTCCACTTCATCGAGAAGCGTCCGAGCCTGCTTGAACAACGCCGCCAGCTCAGCCTTGGGATCGAGCCGCTCGTCCTTCTTGGGCCTACGCTCCTGAGTGATCGCAACAGCCGACGCGACAGCGGTCGAGTGCGTGAAAGACAGTGATAGGTGCATCTCAATGATGCCATTCTCTTCCGCAAGCTCCGCCGCGCGCCCGTACAGACGCGGCACCGGGCGACCGCCCGCCTCACGAACGACTTCCACATCAGTGAAACGCATACCGGAGAATCCACTGCCCAAAGCCTTGAGCACGGCCTCCTTGGCGGCAAAACGGAGTGCGTAGTGCACCTCCGGCTTCGCCCTCTTGTCACAGTACGAACGTTCCTCGGCCGAGAAGATCCGCTCCTTGATGCGCGGAGTGCGCTCAAGGGCAAGCTTCATCCGATCGATCTCGACGATATCCACACCCAGTCCGGTGATCATCTCATTACTCCACTGTGACCGATTTGGCGAGGTTGCGCGGCTGATCGACGTTGCAGCCACGAAGCTTCGCTATGTGATAGGACAGCAGCTGCAGCGGCACCGTGGTGGGTATCGCCGACATCGACTCGCTGGTCGCAGGTACGTACAGCACATGCTCTGCGTGATGACGGATGTCCTCATCTCCATGAGTGGCCACTGCGATCACGCGGGCTCCGCGTGCCCTTACCTCCTGAACGTTGCTCACGACCTTCTCGTACGTGTGCCCCTGATTCGCAACGACGACTACGGGCACTTCCTCGGTTATCAGAGCGATCGGACCATGCTTCATCTCGCCAGCGGCATACGCCTCTGCGTGAATATAGCTGATCTCCTTGAGCTTGAGAGCGCCCTCCATGGCGATCGCGACACCGATACCACGGCCGATGAACAGTGAGCTGTGAACATTGGTGTACTCAGCTGCGCACTCCTCCAGCTCGCTCGTGTCCGCAAGGATGGCCTCGACGACGTCGGGAACGTGCGTCAGCTCTTCCCAGAGCCGCTCGATACGATTCTGCTCGAGGGCTCCCTTGGCCTGTGCAAGCTTGAGTGCGAGCACGGTCAAAGCCGCGATCTGAGCGGTGAAGGTCTTGGTGGCAGCGACGCCGATCTCGGGACCCGCGTGAGTGTAGATGACGCCGTCGGACTCGCGCGTCACCCGGGATCCGACCACGTTGGTGATCGAGATGACCTTCGCTCCACGATCGCGAGCCTCGCGAACACCCGCCAGGGTGTCGGCGGTCTCACCTGACTGCGTGATAGCAACGACAAGCGTCGAATCATCCACGATGGGATTGCGATATCGGAACTCGCTCGATACATCGACCTCGACGGGCATGCGCGCCCACTGCTCAATGAGCGTCTTGGCCACAACGCCAGCGTGATACGAAGTCCCGCAAGCCAGGATGAAGACCCTGTCGATCGCGGCGACCTCGGCAGGTGTCATCTCCAACTCAGAGAGCTGGATGGTGCCGTCGTCGCCCATGCGTCCGCGCAGGGTCTCACGTATCGCGGTGGGTTGCTCGTGAATCTCCTTGAGCATGAAGTCCTCATAGCCGCACTTCTCAGCAGCAGCGAGGTCCCACTCGACATACATACGCTCGGGTACGACCTCTTTGCCATCTATATCGGTGACAGTCACGGAGTCGGCAGTCACCGTCGCGACCCATCCGTCCTCAAGCGACAGAACATCACGTGTGTACTCTAGTACGGCAGGGATGTCGCTGGCCACTATGTTCTCGCCCGATCCAACCCCGATGATCAATGGAGAGTCCCTCCGGGCCGCCACGATCGAATCGGGATTGTCGAGATGGACGACCGCCAGGCCGTAGCTGCCGTCGAGTCGCTTGGTCGCCTTGCGCACGGCCGTCGCAAGATTCCCTTCGTAGTAGCTCTCAACAAGGTGCGCGACAGTCTCGGTGTCGGTCTCCGAGCGCAGAACGTGCCCGCTCTGTGCAAGCTCTTCACGGAGCGCAACGTAGTTCTCGATTATCCCGTTGTGCACGACAGCGATGCGTTCCAAGCAGTCCGTGTGCGGGTGAGCGTTCGCCTCGGTCGGCCGACCGTGAGTCGCCCATCGAGTGTGACCTATGCCCACGCCACCGACTATCGGACGAGCTCGGACAGCCTCGCTCAAGTTGACCAGTTTCCCAACGCGGCGCGCCACGTCGAGTTCCTGACCCGACAAGATCGCAACGCCTGCTGAGTCATAACCGCGGTACTCGAGTCGAGCAAGTCCGCGAAGAAGAACGTCGGTGGCCTGACGCGGCCCGACATAACCTACGATTCCGCACATATTGCAAGGACCTCCAGATGGGCCGGTTCAATGACAGAAGTGTTGATTCGGCACCCCCGGCGCCGTTCCGACGACGATGAATCATGTCGCAGGCCGGAGTCGATCGACTCCTTGTGGGCTGAACACCGGCTCGGTGTCGCTTTGTCTCCTCGGTCACCCGAGGGATTTGTCGACACTGTCACGACCCCGATCAGGCCGGAGGACCACCCGCCGAATAACTCGATGAGTCCTCTCCTCGTCAACTGACCGGTCGCCTGCTCGCGACTCACTGGCCAGTCCTGGCGCTTCCTGGTGCGATATATTGTCGGACATCTCTCCTGTCTGAAGACGTGGTTGCTGCTCAGATTGTACCAGCGAACCAGCGAGCGCACGATGACGGAACGATTACAGGCCTCCTCCGCACTTGGACGGACGAACGCGATCACAACGAGCCGTCAATGCGGCGACTGGCGGATGCTGCGGCGTGAACGGCACGAGTCCATCCACCCTGGGTGATACTCTCAAACGACGAAACCGCAGCAGGCGCACGCTGAAGGAGTAGCCATGTTCGATCAGGTCGTCGATTTCCTCAGGTTGGGCTGGTTCCCTCTCGGGACGATCATCGTGCTGCTCGTTTGCATTCAGTTGAGCAGGCTCGGCAAGAGCGTCGGCATGTCGACAGGCATCTTCGCCGCCGGCAAGGCGGTACTCGCGCTGATCTTCGGGTTCAACCTCTTTGGCGCGCTCATCTACGCACTGGTCGCATCGAGTTTGGGATATCTCTACTTCTGGCTTCTCAGGCGCACCGAAGGCTCGGTCCTCTGGTGGTTGGTCGCGGCGGGCGGCATCACGCTCATACCGTAGATCTCACGCGCGCATCAGAACAGAAGCTAGCCCAGTTCGGCCGTGACGATTCCCACCAGACGATCCACGGTCGCCTGTGCAACTCCCTCATCGGCAGCCTCGACCATGATTCGAACCAGTGGCTCCGTCCCGGAGGCACGAACGAGCACTCGTCCAGTGTCGCCCAGCTTCGCCTCGGCCTCTTGAATCGCCGAGGAAACCGCGGAACTGGTGGTCAGCAACGCCTTGTCGCGAACGGGAGCATTCACGAGCACCTGCGGGTAACGCTTCATGACGCCGCAGAGTTCGGAGAGCGACTTGCCTGTTCGGCTCATGACACTGGCAAGCTGCAGAGCTGTCACCAGGCCATCACCTGTGGTGTTGTGACGCATGAAGATGATGTGCCCCGACTGCTCGCCACCCAGGATCGAGCCCGAGTTCTGCATCTGCTCGAGTACGTAGCGGTCGCCGACCTTGGTCTTTATGACCGTGATGTCACGGTCGCACATAGCCACCTCGAAGCCCATATTGGTCATGACGGTGCCGACCACGGTGTTGTGAGCCAGTTCGCCACGCTCCGCGAGATCGGCAGCACAGATCGCCATGATCAGATCGCCGTCGACCTCATTGCCCTTCTCGTCGACAGCGAGAACGCGATCGGCATCGCCGTCGTGCGCGATTCCCAGGTCGAATCCGCCAGACGTCACCAAGCTGGAAATGGCGCCGAGATGCGTGGAACCGCACTTGACGTTGATGTCCATGCCCGTCCAGTCACAGTTGATGCACTCGACCTCGGCGCCGAGCCGGCGCAGCGCCTCTGGGGAGGCGACCGCTGCGGCACCATGACCGCAGTCAACCGCGATACGTACGCCGGAGATGTCACCATCGATGGTCTGAACCGCATGAGCGATGTACTGCTCGGCGGCATCCGCGATCGTGACGACCCGACCCACGTGCTTGCCTGTGGGGCGCTCCCATTCGCGAGGTCGACGCGTGAACTCCTCGATCTCGTCCTCGAGATCGTCAGGTAGCTTGAACCCGTCTCGTGAGAAGAGCTTGATACCGTTGTACCTTGGCGCGTTGTGGGATGCAGAGATGACGACACCGCCGTCGGCACCGAGTTCGCGGGTCAGATGCGCCACAGCCGGCGTCGGCACGACACCGCACACGAGTGCATCAGCCCCACCCGACGTGATGCCGGCGATGAGAGCCGCCTCGAGCATGTCCCCGCTACGGCGGGTGTCTTTGCCGACAACGATGCGGCCTCTACCCTTCTCGCCCAGGAAATGACCCGCCGCCTCGCCCAAACGGAATGCGAGTTCCGGCGTTAGCTCAGAGTTGGCAACTCCACGCACTCCGTCGGTACCGAACAGTCTACTCATCTGATCCATCCCCTTTTACACACGCGGGGCCCGCCTTTCGGCGAGCCCCGTCGTTGATATCAGTGTGACTAGCCAGTCGCCTAGCGCTTTGAGAACTGCGGGCGCTTGCGAGCCTTCTTGAGACCGTACTTCTTGCGCTCGACCATACGGGGGTCGCGGCGTAGGAGACCGGCCTTCTTGAGCTCGGCGCGATAGTCCTCGCCAGCCTCAAGCAACGCACGAGCGATGCCCAGGCGCAACGCACCAGCCTGACCGGAGACGCCACCACCCTTGATGAGAGCGATGACATCGAAGCGACCCGAGGTCTCGGTGACCCTGAAGGGGGCCTCGACGTAGGCTACGTGAGCATCGCGACCGAAGAACGCATCGGCGGGCTTGCCGTTGACCGTGATGTTGCCGCTTCCCGGCATGACGCGAACGCGCGCCACCGAGGTCTTGCGGCGACCAGTGCCTATATAGATAGCCTTATTCTCAGCCATTGACCTTGCCCTCCAGCTTGATCAGACGCGGATTCTGTGCCTGGTGCGGATGCTCGGGGCCGGCGTAGACCTTGAGCTTCTTGCGCATGGCACGACCCAGCGTGTTCTTGGGGAGCATGCCCTTGACCGCGCGCTCGATCACGCGCTCCGGGAACTTCTCCAAAGTGCGAGCGATCGTCTCGGCCTTGAGGCCGCCCGGAAAACCCGAGTGACGATAGTTGATCTTCGAGTTCATCTTGTTACCGGTCAGACGGATCTTCTCGGCGTTCACGATGACAACGAAATCGCCCGTATCCACGTGAGGGGTGTACTGCGGCTTGCGCTTCCCCTTCAGGATCTGTGCGACCTCGCTTGAAAGGCGACCCAGCACCAAGTCAGTGGCATCGATAAGAAGCCACTCGCGCTGAACCTCGCCTGGCTTGGCGTGGTAGGTCTTCAATGGTCCTCCAAACAGAATGATGATACGTGTTCGAATCAAGGGTTTCACGGGGCCTTTAAACGAACCCTGTTACTATAGCCACCGACTTGCAGTGCGTCAACATGTACACGCACCCGGGTGTATCTACCCTGTTAAAGCCATACATCCTCAGGATAATCCACATGCCAGAACGTGAGCCCTTTGGCTGGAGCGGTCTGCCCGGCCGAATCACGCAGTCGTAGCGCAAGAACGCCCCTGATGTACTCGGGGTCACGCCTTCCCGCACCTACTTCATATAGGGTTCCGACCATAGTGCGCACCATGTTGTGCAAGAACGCGTTGCCAACGACACGAACCTCGATGTATGCCTCACCGAGTTCGACTCGGTGCACGATATCGATCGAATCGACACGACGAACGGTGCCCCTGCCCTCTGCGCTGGATGAACGACAGAAGGATTTGAAGTCATGCTCGACCACGAGCAGTGCGGCGGCCTCTCTCATCGCTTCGACGTCGAGGTTCTTGCGCACATGCCAGGCGAAATCAGAGAGGGCGAGCGGGGGGATCGGGCCGTCGACTATCCGGTAGCGATACTCCCGGGTCATAGCATCGAACCGCGCAGAGAACCCCCTCCGTGCGCTGCGGGCCTCTAGGACCACTACTCCCGGGTCCAGCAGCCCGTTGAGGGAACGCAAGAGTGATGCGTTGGGCCTCTCACTTTCGCTCGCGTTGAAACTGACGACCTGACCACGCGCATGAACACCTGCGTCGGTGCGTCCGGCGCAGACGACCTCGACTTTGCGACTGAGCCTCGTGGCCAACGCAGCCTCGATACGATCCTGAACTGTGGACAAAGTGCGTCTCTGCGTGGCGAAACCATGAAACAGCGCTCCGTTGTAGGCCAGAGTCAGAGCGATGACGAAGCGACCGTCCGTATTATCGACACTCGTGACCGATCTCGCGGAACCGCTCACAGCAGAACTCCAATTGTCACGCTGATCATCACTCCAGCCACGAGTATCACCCAGTCACTCCAGGTCATCACGCTCTCATATAGTCGAGTTCTGCCGACGCCTCCCCGATAGCATCTGGACTCCATCGCTATCGCTAGCTCGTCGGCGCGCCTGAACAAGTTGACGAAGAGCGGCACAAGCACCGGAACATACGCCCGCGCCCTCGCGATTGGACCGCCGCGATCGAAGCGAGCACCTCGTGCAGTCTGTGCTACCACGATCTTCTCGGCCTCCTCGGCGGTTGTGGGTATGAACCTCAGCGCCACGGTCAGCATCATCGCGATCTCACCGGCCGGCACGCCCACCCGGGTCAATGGGCGCATCAGGCGCTCGAGTGCGTCGGTGAGTTGAACCGGTGTGGTCGAAAGCGTGAGCAGGGATGTGCCCAGTACCAGCAGCACGATCCGCATCGCGAAGAAGACGCCTGTCCTGAGACCATCTGCATCGATTGCGATCGGACCGACACGAACCAGAGCGACGGTGGCCGGGTTGACGCGGACCGCATGGGCCAGAAGTGTGAACGCCAGGATGAAGACCACGGCGCGCAATCCCCTGAACACGAGTCGGATCGGCACGCCGGACGCCCTGACCGCCAGCGCCACAGCCAGTGTGGCGAGAGACAGACCAAGAAACCCGTCCACCGCGAACAAAGCTATCGCGAAAGTGAATATGACGCCCATCTTGGCCCGGGCCTCCAGCCGATGAACGACAGAGTCCGCAGGAACGTACTGCCCGAATGGCACCGGCGGTCTCATCGGTTCGCCTCCACTGCTGCGACCAAGCTCAGCGCAGCCGTCGCCGGGTCCAGGGTGGATTGGCGCAGTTCGAGGCCATGCTCTCGAGCCATCATCTGCACGCGCAACACATCCGGCGCACTCAGACCATCGGTCTCCAGCACGTGCGGGTCTTGCATGACTTCGTCGCGCGTACCTGAGAAGCGAACCGCTCCGTTGACCAGCACCACCACATGGTCTGCTGCGCCCAGGAACTCCTCGGCATCGTGACTCACGACAACAACGCCGGTCTGCTCCCGCACGGAGTGAATCGCATCATGGAGCGCGCGCCTGCCCATGGCGTCGAGTCCTGCTGTGGGCTCGTCGAGAAGCAGGAACTGCGGCTGGAGTGCCAACACGCCTGCAAGAGCGACTCGGCGGGCTTCGCCTCCGGAGAGGGTGAAGGGGGACCTGTCACCGAGCTCATCAGGGGCGATACCAACTGACATCAGCGCCTGACGGGCTACTCCGAGAGCCTCGGCGCGTCCGAGTCCCAGATTGGTCGGACCGAACGCAACGTCCGCCAGAAC
>JAQIBK010000067.1 GCA_027859125.1 Actinomycetota bacterium
ATACAGGTGTTGTGTGGGTAGCGATCCTTTCTAATGATCGTACACATCAGAAGGATCAATGCCCCCGAGCCGCATCAGACTCAACGCCCAGTAATAGCACTGCAGCCTGAAATCAGGTCTGGCATCCACCACACACGAATACAAAGGACGGACATCGCCTGTACCTATGAATCCCACCTCCGTCAGATAGGTCGTGCAGGACGTCTGCGCCTACCAACCGTGCGTCACACCGCGTATCGTCTA
This sequence comes from Actinomycetota bacterium, assembly GCA_027859125.1. Classification (GTDB taxonomy): domain Bacteria; phylum Actinomycetota; class Coriobacteriia; order Anaerosomatales; family UBA3086; genus UBA3086. The sequence goes on from JAQIBK010000067.1 coordinate 244, forward strand.
TCTCAAACCGACTTCGCTATTTGTCGCGCATCATGCCCCCGCCATATGGAATCTTGGGCAACTCATCAGGTGCGACGTATTCGGTACCCATCACCAGCGCCTGAAAACGCATCTCCTCTCCATAGAAACTCAGAAGCCGCTCATCATCACACCCTGGGAACCGCTGCTGAATAATCTCGCGAATCGCGTCGATAATGTCACCCCTCACGTATGGCGCGAATGTTCTCAGCGCGCCCCAGAGGCCCCGAAACATGACATAATCTGCTGGAATCGGCGCTGTCTTTGTCCATTTGCAGTCAATCACTTCTAGGCTGTCTTCGCTCGTTCTCATCAAATTCCAGAATGTGAAATCCAACGACGCCCCGTCGAGCATTTCGCAGCCCGACTCGCCCTTTACATGTGTAGAGAAACGGGACACGGATTCGTCCAGCACCTTGACGGCGATCACAGAAAGCGCACTTCTCCAGTCGTCGGAGAGAAGGGCATCGTACACGTCGTACATGACCAGAGTACCTGGAACGTGAACGGAGTCGATCGGCTCGAACACATACTCATCGAGCACCACTCGCTCTTGGCCGTGCTGATAAGGCCGCCTCTCGACGACACGCGCGCCCTCCCGATCCACGAGCGATATACGGTGGTGCAGTTCGGGGCGCGAGTACGTCCAGTACTTGCGGATACACCAGTCGGTCTTCAGGTTAGCGAGTGGCGACTTTGAGCAGAGCACCATGAATGAGTTCGAGAAATGGAAGAACAGCCCCGCATCACGCATTGTCCGCAAGACGACGGGGTCTGGCAGTAGATTGAACCGGGGTTGGCCGTAATCCTCCGCGAAGTCGCGAACCCATTCGTGCGGACTGAGCGACAGCACCTCATCGCACTCGCGAATAACCGTCGTGGGCAACTTGTAGTCTGGAAACACGTGATAGAACTGGAGATAGTCGAATCCCGCCTCCCGCAGTAGACTCTCGAGGCGATTCCGGCTGTAGGTAATCGCACTTCGATTCGGATAGCCGATGAGTCCATCGAACAGGCATCCCGTGTGATCCTCGCGACAGCCTGCCCAATACTTCAGCCCAAGCTGGTTCTCAAGTGCGAGAACGAGCGTCCCGTTCTCCTTGAGAGATGCATGCACCTTCCGGAGCGCCGCAAGACAAGCCTCATCCCGCGACATATTGCTTGCAAGCGGCATGTACTCGAGAACTCCGACGAGGGTGACCAAATCGTACACGTCCGGAAAGGGAGTGTGTGCAATGTCCCCCACCAGGACCCGCACGTTCTCATCACCGCGCGTCCTCAGTCGGTTCGCTCGAGCCCGATCGAGACTACCTTCGAATGCATCGACGCGTGCCACTCTCTGGGCCAGCCATTTCGTAAGTGCACCGGGCCCTGCGCCAAGTTCCAGTGCCGTCCAGCTCTCGTCAAGCAGATCCCCAATTGCATCCAGAAGATTCACCCTGAGGTGAGACAGGTGGTATCGCGATGCCCAATCGTGAATAGAGCCGGCAAGCTCCACCGGGTAGTCGGTGATCACATCAGCGTCGCGGAATACTCCCTGAAGATAGGCCTCGCTGCCGTCGGCGTAGTCGACATTGACCTGTGTAGAAGGAATCCAGAGGTCATTGTCTTGATCATGCACGAAACCGCTCTCAGCCAACACAGCCCAGTCTCCCCTCGCAGCAACTACCGCTAAAGCGCCAATTCCCGATAGACCCGATCATAGGCAAACGACTCCTCCTCGATGCGAGGTGGCTCGATGATCGCATCACGCAGCGCGTTCAGCGCGCTGGGGTCAATGGCAATCCTCTGAAGTATCGCGGCCAGTCCGGTTACGTCACCGGGGGTGAAAGTGTATCCGTTCACGTCGTTCCTTACCAACTCCGGCGGCCCTCCCACGTTCGGAGCGATCACCGGCACGCCGCACGCCAGTGCGAGCGAGACCACAAGTGAAGAACTCTCATACACTATCGACGGAACCACTACCACGTCTAGCTCTGCCGCCAGCGACGCAAAGTCCTCGTATTCGTACGGACCCATGACCTCTATGCGCGGGTCTCTCTCCGCAAAATCACGCACGTAATTTCCATACTCCACCTCATGGAACGCTTCTCCGTAGATGCGCAGACGGATGTTTGTTTCGGTGAGAGAACCGACCGCCTCCAGCAGCACATGCAGGCCCTTGATTGGTAGTATGGTCCCGACGAAACCGAAAGTGATCTCGGAGCCCGGTTGCGAGCGACGACCGCTCTTGTGCGCGACTGCATAGTCGGTTCCATGTCGAATGAGCAGCGTCTTGTCGTCCTCAAGCCCGTTCGACACGAAGACGGTTTTCACGAATTCGGACGGAGCAACTACGACCTGCGCCGCGTCAAGAATTCGCCGCGTATCGATGCGGCGACGCGCCAGAACACCGCGTTGGCCTGGACCCACACAACCCTCCGCGATGCACTTCTCAACTCCATCGGGACCGGTGCAAGTTGATCTTCCCGCGAACAGATTAATCCGGGGGCATAGGAGCCAGAAGTCGCAGAGCGTCAAAGTGACGGGAATACCCATCTCTCGAGCGA
>JAQIBK010000266.1 GCA_027859125.1 Actinomycetota bacterium
GGCCCCAGACTCTCCAGTGGTCACTTGAGCAAACGGCGTCGCAGGAGTTCCAGAACTCCGGGGTTATGCCTGTGTAATTGGGATTCTTGACCATTCGCCCAAGCTCTCCGTTCTTGATCTCCCAGCCGATCTCGCAGGCGAACTGGAAGTTCAGCCGCTTGTCGTCGATCGACCTTGAGTTGTTCGTTTCGATGTAGAGGCCGTCTTCTGTATCGGCGATGAGGTCCTTGAATGACCAGTCGCCCGGCTCGAGCGAGACCGTTGTCATGCGAATGAGGGGAATGCGGTTCCACCCGTCGGCACGCATGCATCCGTTGCTGGTTCGGTCTATGGCGGTGGCCGACTCACGCGATGTCAGGAAGCCGGTGAGCAGGCCCTCGCTCACAATGGGGTCGCGCTGCGCGGGGACGCCCTCGTCGTCGTAGCCGAAGCTGCCGAGCGAGCCCGGTACGGTGGCGTCGGCGGTGATCGTCACGTGCTCTGAGCCGTAGCGCAGGGTGTCCAAGTCTTCGAGACCCAGGAACGAGGTTCCCGCGAAGGCGGCTTCGTCTCCCAGCACGCGGTCGAGCTCGGTGGGATGACCGACGGATTCGTGGACCTGGAGGCCCAGCTGGCTGCCGTCGATGATGAGGTCGACCTCGCCTGTGGGGCAAGCGGCGGCTGTCAACAACTCAGCGGCCTCGCGTGCCACGCGAGATGAGTTGCTGGGGAGATCGATCTGCTCGATGACCTCCCAGCCTCCCTGGATCCAGTCACCGCCGTGCGAGTTGGGGTAGCTGCGCGAGAGCACCTCGCCGCCCTCGACGGCGTAGGCTACGATACCCGCGCCGGTCTCCACGTGGTCCTGCTCGATGAAGCTGCCAAGTGTGGACCCGAAGTGCTTGTGCACCTTGCAGAAGCCCATGTGAGCTTTGGTGAGAGCGACCTTGTCGTTGGCACGGAGGGTCTCGTCGGCACTTAAGAGGACGTCGAGCTTTTCCTGAAGCGGCACTGAGAACGGGTCGATCGCGCATGCGCCGGACCAGCGATCCTCGTAGGCATCCACGGGGGCCAAGCGAACGGGATCGCCGGGTACGGTGGCGGAGGCACGGGCGATTGCGACAGCCTGCTGAGCGACCTTCGTCGCGCTGTCGGTCGTGACCTCGCTGCTGGCCGAGAAGCCCCAGGAGCCGTCCGCTATGACTCGAACCCCGATTCCGAACGAGGCGTTGGACTCCACCCCTTCGACTCGACCGTTCGCTACCGATATCTCCTCGCGACGTGTGTCGACGATCCGTGCGTCGGCGTAGGTGGCGCCGGCGATCTGGGCTGCATTCAATGCGGCAGCAATGATTTCCCTCATGTGCCCCCCGGTTCGTGGTTTGAATCCTGTTATGCCCGGACACGGCGAGAACTACGCGCAGGTGTCAAAGAGACGATATCAGAGAACTCTGGACGGCCGCACGAAAGGGCCTAAGGAAGTATCTCGTCCGCTGTGCTTTGAGGCAGGAATCCGCCGGATGGGTTGCCCACTCGCGGGGTCCAATCGTAGCGACGGGCGCCGGCATAGTCGCTGCGGTCGAGCAGTCGTGAGATCTTGACGAAGTCACCGGTGCGGGGTGCGTGGAGGTAGTAGCCTGCGCCGATGTACATGCCAACGTGGTGGATGGGAGAGCCAAAGAACACGACATCGCCCGGCATGAGATTGGCCGGCAGGATCTTGGCGCCAAGCAGGAACTGGCTACCGGAGTAGTGCGGCAGATTGACGCCATGCTGCTCGTACACATACATGATCAGCCCCGAGCAGTCGAAACCTGCGGGGGTCGAGCCGCCCCAGAGGTATGGGATGCCGTGGTAGGCGAGCGCTGTCTCAACCGGGCTGCCGGCCATGACTTCGACACCGACCTCGCTCGCGCCGGAGAGAATGGCCTGAAGCATTTCGGCTTCCTCGAACTGACGACGACCGGCCTCAGCGTCGAGCATCTCAAGTAGTTCCGTCTGCGCACCGGTGAGCATGTTCTGGCGCTCTTGGATGCGGAGCATGATCTCTATCTGGCGGGCCTTGAGCTCGAACTCGAGAGCCTCGGCCTCCATCTCGGCGCCCTCCAGCTCGGCTGCCACGCCCTCCATGTACTGCTGCTGGGCAAGGAGCCTCTTGGCGAGGTCTGCGTCGGCCATTCCAATGACGTTCAGGAACTTGACCCGTGCGATGAAATCGGAGAGTGATGAGGAGTCCAAGAGCACCTCGATGGCATGATATGCACCATTTCGGTAGGTCTCCTCGGTGTGGGAATCGAGTAGATCGAGTTGCGACTCGTATGCCGTCTCTGCGTTCATCAGATCGGTCTCTGCGACGGACACGCGCTCCTTGGTCAGGTTGAGACGATCTATGGCCGCGTTGTAGGCCTCTGCCGCCAGTGCCAGCTCGCGATCCAGCTCGTCAAGCTGCTCCATGAAAGCGTCGAGTTCCGCTTGCTTGTCGGCGAGTTCCTTGCGGAAACGCAGAGTCTCGGGATCGAGTGGGACGTTGATCGCGGACGACGCGTCGTCAGATGGAGAGGGTGTGGCTGAGGTCTCGACGGCCGGAGACGTGTCGGGCGTTGAAGTGTCGCTCACGGAGGGGGTCGCCGGTGTCGCGATAGCGGGCACGGCGACGAGAAGCGAGACTGCCAGAGTGACGGCAGTCACGCGTGAGATTCCCTTTGCGAGATGTGCACTCATGTACGCGCCTTTCACGTGCTTCAGAACGGAGCTGCCCCGATACATGACGATCATGTTGATCAGAAACAGGTCCAGATAGTGAATATACCACGAAACCGCAGGTCAGCAACATAGTTGCAGGCGATTCGAACCAACAGCCGAACGATATCCAACTTGATATCCGAATACTTCCAGCTTCCGACATGGTCATGACTGCAAGGATGGTGCCGATGTGCGCGTCCATGGCGCATGATCTCAGCTCGATGGCGATCGGAGACGCACAGTGTCGCCATGGGTGCTACGATTGGTGAGCCGCAAAGTACTACACAAGGAGATCGTGAGGATGGCCGTCTTCATCAAGACGAACCTCGACCCCGAAGGCAGGATCGTGCGGGTTGAGCGTGGTTTCAAGGGCGCGAACGGCAAGTTCTTTCTGTTGCTGCACCGACTGCCGCCGGAATATGCCAAGCCGCCGACGTTCATAGTGGAACTCAGTGGTGACAAGGTCGAGGTTCGTGGCGGTTCGCAAGCCGAAGGCCCCATATTCTACAAGGCCTACGCCATTCAGGATTTCACGACACCGGAGAAGAAGTTCCTGGCACGGGCCAAGCCGGGCAAGGACGTCACTCCCTTCTTCAACTTCAGCTACCCAGCCGTGCTGCGTGTTCTGGGAAAGAAGTTCCGCTGCCTGTCAGAGACTGAGCTGAAGTCGATGATGGCCGCCAACCACTGGAAGCTGATCGGCGGTCAGAGGTAGGGGAGCTGCGCAGGCAGAGACTACGTGTCGCCACGAGGCTGGTTCGTATCTCCGGATTTGGACTACATGGTTATCGGTGGGGGACTATCGGCGCGTACGGGCAGGGCCGGACAGCACCTGAAACGCTGTCTGCATTCAGGAGGGCTCCGACTTGCCTCAGAGAGACCGCCCATCGTGTGAGAAAGGTGGCGCGGGATCGCATCATCGGCTCGCCCCATCCGGGCTGAGGGCCTCGTCGAAGACCGCACCAATCAGTGCTCGTTCATCATCGTTCTCGCTGTAGAACGCATGCCAGGCCAAGTTGTACCCGATCCAATAGACACGTCCCTTTCCCACTCGCTGAAGTGCCACGACCGGACGACCGCCCGCCTGCGCGATCACCTCGAGTTCAGGGTGCGCCGGAAGCGGCTCGTAATCCGCACCGAACCAGCCGCCGCCTGTTTCATCAACGAATGGCGCGTTCGATAGATTCGCGAGGTCCGGGTGATTCGCGGCGAATCTTGCAGACGAGATGTCGATATGCGCATCTTCAGGCATCTGACGGCGGCGTATGACTGTGTCGAACATCACGGTGCCACCAAGCTCATATGGAAGCGAACCGATATTGGCCGACGCGTCGAGCACCAGAGAGCCTCCGTCGGATACGTACTCGAGCAGAGCTTCTTCGCCCTGCGCACGATTTCGCCACCGGAAGTCAAATAGTGTTACGGCATCATAGGCCGCCAAATCCTTCGCCGTGAGTTGATCACTGAACGCGGTGCCCTCCCAGCCGTATCGACCAGCATCGCTGTCCAGATAGAAGTTGTAGCCAGTGACCGTCTCCAGGTAGTTGTCCCATGCGGTGCCCAGGAGTACGACTCGCGGCAGATCGGGCACTTCATCGACCACGCGGGCGAGCACGGTCGCGGCGCTCGACGAGGCGAGTTCCTCGAACCCGTCGAACCTCCGAGATCTGATTGTGACGTAGAAATCGGCCCGGGTCTTGTCCAGCTCGTGGGCGAACGCCTCGTCCTCTGTGAAGAAGGGCATGGCGCTGGCATGCGTACCGGTGTACCACGCGGTAAGGGGCCAGAGATCCGAGTAGATCACTGCCTCATCCAGGTCATCGACCGTGTCAACGAGAGTCTCCGCAGTCGTTCGCGCCGCCAGAACATACGGATCGGGAGTACATAGCGTGCCGAAAACGACCACCCCGATGCCCGCCACGGTGATCAAAGCGAATAGTGCTGGCGCAGCGATCATTGGTATCCATGAGAAAGAATGCGGAGCACCATGCTGTCTGACGATACTCAGTGTCTCGCTGGTGTCCTCGGCTACGCGTTGCCAGCCAAGCACGATCAGGTACACGAGAGCAGGCGTCATGGTGATTATGTAGCGGGGGACCTGGATTGTCTGATGGCCGTGAAAGCTGAAGTACGCCAGCAGCCACACCAGCATGGTGGCGTCAAGTGCCGATGAGGCCGTGACTCTGCCGCTTGCGCCGGATGGAGCATCATCACGAGGCGCAAGGGCTCCCCATATCAGCAGCGCCCCGAATGCGATTGAGAACTGACGGGTCACCATGCCTCCACTGAGCTGTGCCACTACACCCGTTCCAAGCCCAAGAAGGGCCAGAGCGATGCGAGATCCGCGGGGTCTACTTGATTCGAGATGGCTCCCAACTGCCCAGACAAGGCCGATTCCGCCAACGAACAAGAGGGCAAGCGCGGCGAGCGTCGTCCTGCCCCCGCCAAGGAACGAGGCGAGATTCGTGAGGTAGAAGGGGGCGGCCGCAGTGACCGATCCCTCACCGCCGGGAGCGGTTACCGCCTCGGCGACACCGAATGCGAAGACGAACGGGAACAACGAGTCGCCAAATCGGGACGCGTACATCTGTCCAGCCGGGAGGTATGCAGCCAGCGCCGCCAGCACCGCTACGCCGAGATGTCGAGCCTGCCTGAATGGGCGCCACCTCAAGAGTAGCCACACGATCGCAGGGAATGCAGCCAGAAGCGCTGTGTAACGGGTTAGCACCGCCAGCACGAACAAGATTCCCGCGGCCAGATACCACCACGGATTCCGCTCGGTGGCGGCCACGAGTGCAACCAACAACCAACCCGTGAGTGCGACTGAGGGCATATCCGTGTAGCCACTTCCCAGATAGAGCCAGAGGGGGGATACGGCTAGAACGGAGAGTGCGCCAAGTCCGGCAAGAACCCGGGAGACGCGCCGACGATACAGGAGGTAGAAGGCAACCAGACCGCTCAATGAGAAAAGCCCATCGAGCCATTGGATCACGTTCTCATTTACTGGCGCCCCGGCGCGGAATGCGAGCGAGGTGAGCCATGACAGGAACGGTGGGCGGTGTAGTTCTGTGTAGCCGGTTCCCTGACCCGCGAACTCCGCAGCGTTGTTTAGGAACGCATAGGTGTCCCACCCGGGACCGCGCGCGATCGTGATGTTCACCTTGTAGACGACGAGTGCCGTCGCCGCTGCAAGGAGCAACAACACGACGGCGCGCGAACCGAGCACCGTGAGGCGCTGACTACGCTGGTTTTCAGGCATTTAGCTGGTCTTTCGCGTCGATTCGAACCAACGCAACAGTACCACGGAGACCGTGATCAGCAAGGGGCCGACAACCGCGCTGGCGAGCCGCACGGCACGGCTGAGCGACGCTCCGATGATCGCGAACATTCCGGTGGCGATCTCGATTGACCGCAGTCGCAGTGAGCGAATGTCGCTCTCTGCAGTCCGCATCGGTCCAGCCATCGTCCATTGCTGTTCCTCTGTGAGGGTCACGAGGAATCCGGAGAATCGGAAATGGAACACCACGAAGCGATACGCGGGCATGAGCAGCAGCATCCACCCGCTCTGTTCGATTCGTTCGCGCCCGTGGTCGTCCGCGATCGCGAACACGGTGAGAGTGTTGATGATCTCGATCAACAGGTAGAACATGTACATCCCGAGCAGCGCCAGCCCGACCACTCGCCATGAGTAGCCTATGAGCGGGAATGAGAGGATCAGCGGGGCCCATACCAAGCGTGGGAACGCCATGGTGTGGTCGAACAGCAGCATCTTGGGCAGGGCGAAGCTGCTGAGCTTGCCGCGCTTCTGGGAGCCGATCATCTCGTTATTGATGCCGCAGACTTCGAGCTGGCCACGCGTCCAACGCACCCGCTGGGCGTACAGGCTGTCCCAGTCGATCGCTGGTTCCAGGTAGATCTTCGCATCGTCGACGAAACCGATCTTCACGTCTTTGCGGTGAAGCTCGAAGGTCAGGTCGGTATCTTCGGACACGGTGGTGTTCGAGTACCAGATTCCGTCGGCGAGCACCTCACGGCGGAAAGCCGAGTAGGCACCGGCAAGGGTGTACATAGTGGAGGTAATGGCCTGGGCGCGTCGGCCAAGATCGAATGAGGACAAGTACTCCAGGAACTGCGAGCGGGCAAGGAAGCGCTCCATGAAAGTGAGCTTCTTGGGAACGATCTGTCCGTCTTCGTCCAAGACGAGACGGCCCTCCTTGTCGCGCTCCTCGAGCGTCTCCCAGTCGACCTCGATGTTGCCGGTCGCGGCACCGATGTCCGGGTTTCGCACGAAGTACGCCGCGGTGTTACGGATCGTGTCGGGAGCGAGCACCACGTCGCTGTCGATGTTGATGATCACGTCGCCGCTAGACGCAAGGATTCCCGCGTTGAGCGCCGTGGCCTTTCCGCCGTGGCCGTTGCGTATTAGTGCGAGGCGACCGTTGAAGGGTCCGACCTTGATGGCCCTGCCGCGCAGGCGGAAAGAGTCGACACCGTCGTGGTCGCCGTTCACATGGCCGTCGACTCGATCGGCGGTGTCGTCAGTGGAGCCATCGTCGATGACGATGATCTCGAGCTTGTCGTGCGGATACTCCTGCGCTTTCACTGAGTTGAGGCAGCGGTCGATGACCTCTGCCTCGTTGTGCGCGGGGACGATGATAGTGACCGTGGGCAGCTCGTCATCCTCGAGGTGCACCCGCGCCTCGCGTTCTTTGCGCTGGGTGCGCACCACCATGAGGCGGAACAGCGCATCGCCCCCGTCGAACAGCACGGGCGTGATCAGCCAGACACCCCAAATGAGAAGAAATGTCCAGACGCTACTCATCGTCGCGCACCTCCGCCAGCGCGGGAGTGAGTTGGCGATTGACCACCGAGATGGTGGGGCGAGTGATGATGTACCAGTAGAGCGTGATCGTGCCGATGAAGAAGAACACGCGACCAAAGACCGCGTGCGCCGGGAAAACCCATGATGTGCCGAGAGCGTTGATTATCGCCACGATCAGCAGGATGCGCAGCAGGTTGATCACGTACGTTACCCCTACGCCCACGGCGATCGTGTACGCCTTGCGCCCACCGGAGAATGCCGGATAGAACGCTGCGAGTCCCACGATCGCCGACATCTCTAGCAGAGCGGAGCACTCGATCCCGATGTCGAAGACGGCCCACCCCGTGTGGTTGGGGATGGCGAGTCCTGAGCCGCCGAGGACGTCAAGGCGCAGTCCGATCGCAGCCGCGATGTCCCTGACCTGTGTAGCTTCGAGTGACTGGAGCCAGTTGTCGTAGCCCGCGAGGGACACGCCGTAGACGACAAGCAGGATGAACCCGAACGCACCCGTGATGTAGAACACGAGCCAGCGGCGTCCGCGCCACAGGAATGCGGTAGTGACGACCCAGAGGACCACAAGAGCGGCGAATGTCAGCGGGTGAGCGTTCATGCAGGCTCACCACGGAATCGAAGGCGACGCCACATGAGTGCCATGACGACTACGAGCGACACTCCGAACAGTGGCCATCCCAGCGTCGGGATCGAGTAGAACTGGGTCGTGGCCACGTCGATGAACGTCCCGTCGAGCTCGGTCCAAGTCGCGGTCACGTTGTACGTCCCCTGGTTGGGGAACTGTGAGTTGTTCACTGTCCACGGCGTGGACTCGGTCCATGTGTCGCCGCCTGCCACATCGACGCCGGTGGTCACATGCGTTGATGTCACCGCGGTGATGCCATCCCATGTGACTGGAGCCCCGGTGTCGTCGATGTATATGTCGCCCGTATTGAACGTTCCGTCGCCATCACTGTCCCACCAGATCACGTACGTCATGGTCGAGTCGGTGATGTTCGCCGTGTTGTTGTTCACGACCGAGGAGCTCACTTCCACGTCGCTGCCAACGTCTGAGGCATCCGTGGCGGACAGCGCCGTGATCTCCGCGTCGAAGCTGACCACGAAGTTGGAGGCTTCGAGCAGGTTGTCGTTGCTGTCGTACAAGAGGACGGTCCAGTCACCTGTGGGGTCGGTTTCGAGTGTGGTGTAGTTGTCGAAGGCCATCCCCTGGGTGTCGACTCTCAGTTCCACGGTGGTCCGAACAACAGTGCCATCGGAGTCGACCCACACCCAGTAGATGTCGTCGCCGGGGCTGAGTCCGGTGGCCCGGGCGAACACGTCGTCGCCGATGATGAACTGGTCCTCTTCATTGACGAAACCGGAGTCGGCGTAGGTCGTGAGGCGCCGTACCGTCGTCGTGTCGGTCGCTGAATCCGGGGGGCTGCCCGGTGCTGTGGCGGTGATCGTCGTGGTGTCGACGGTGTCCTCTGCGGTGCCATAGGGGATGAAGACACGGGCTATGACTTCCTCGGTGTCTCCGTTGGGCCCCATGTCGATGCTGTTGATCTGCGTCACACCGTCATCCGCGTAGATGCGGACTTCCCAGCCCTCAGAGGACGTTCCGACGAGAGCCACGGTGCGCGACGTGGGCCAGGAGTTGGTGATCGTGTGGGTGTACTGCATCCACGTGCCCGCTCCGCCGTAGCCTGAGTTGTCGGGTGTTATCGCGATTCCGTCACGGACGGTCGTGGTGGCTGTCGCGAAGCTGGTGACAGTGGAGTCTCCCTGCAGTGTCGCGGTGAGCTTTGCGACGTCCTGCATGGCGACGGTGGCGGTTATGGGAACGGCGACTCGCATCACTACAGTCGTCGTTTCGCCGGAGGCGAGGGAGGCAGTGTCGATCGAGTTGCCGTAGAGGTCGAAGAGCGAACGGTCGAAGCCGAGTGTGGAGGTACTACTCAGGTCGAACACGCCGGAGCTTCCCAGGTTGTTCTGCACGGTGAACTCGTAGTCGATGTACTCCCCGGCCGCGGTGGAGCCGAACTGATCGGGTGTGACGGTGATCTGGCCAACCTGTGTCGTGTCCCTGGCGTAGTCGGTGATTGTCGCGTCACTCTGGGAAACGGCCGTCAGCACGGTCTCATCCTCTGCTCCCGAACTGGTTCCCGTCGGGATGGTGACACGGATCTGAACGGTCGTGGACGAGTAGGCGTCGAGGGACACTTCTGATATCGGATCCCCGTTCTCATCCAGTATCTCGACAGTCCACCCTTGTGACGACAGAGCGGAGAGATCGAACGTGTCGGCCGAGCTCCCTTCGTTCGTCACGGTGTGTTCATAGGTGAGCGTTGTGCCCGCTGCACCGCCTCCGCTGTTGTCTGGGGACACGCCGACTGCGGCGGATGCGAGCCAGTAGAGGCCTTTGACGTTGTCCTCCACCTGCCCGCGGTTGCTCTCTTGAAGCTTGCCGCTGACCGATTTGTAGTCGTCTGACCACAGACTCGTCTTGTTCGCGGTTCCAAAGTCGTCTCCGTTGCCGGTGACGAAGTGCATGGAGATGAGCGGGGGTACCTCATTGGCCGAGAAGCCAAGGTCGGTCCATGCCACCTTGGCTTCGATCTCGATGCCGCTGATCGGATCCATGAAGGCATCCATCTCCTTGACCGGGAACGTCTCTCCATAGCTCGGACTTCCCAGTGCCCAGCCGTCCGGCGTGTTGCCGTCGCCGTGAGCGGTGGCCCGCAGATAATCCTGCCAGTCTGCAGCGGGGGGCTGTTGTTCGGAGACAGGGGGGGGACCGTAGTGGTCCATGGGATCGCCGGCCGGGTAGATCAGGGTTCCCGACTTGTCGCGAGCCTGGTAGTAGTGCATGATCCGACCGCCGTCATCGTAGTTGCCCGGGGCGGTCGCTTCACTCGATGGATCCGACACGGTCCATGCTACGACAACGTCGCGGTTCTCTTGGAGCAAGCCGTCGCCATCGAGGTCGATGTAGGCGCCGACGGTCATTGCCTTAACTCCGCCTGCCGTACGGCGCCAGCCCAGGTAGAGGTACTCGCTGTCGTAGGTGGCGTTGACGAAGAATATGTCTCGGTCAGGCTGGCCCGGCCAGTCCGGATCCATGGGGTACTGGGTGTCGAATGCGACGTTCGACGGGTCGGCCCGTACGCCGGTCCAGTCGTCGAAGTTGCCGTCGATGGTGATGGTCGTGGAGGTAAGGGCGGGGGCATTGGGAACTATGACGCCCGCTTGCGCAATAACAAGGGCGAAGACAACAAGAAGGCGCGTGCTCTTAGCACCGCGCCTCCCCGGTATGTTCGAGAGAATTCGGCCCATCCCCTCGATGACGCTGTGTCCTGCCAATTTACTCCCTGTCCAATCGGATGCTCAATAGCCCATCGAACGGTCGGCGGGCTTGGGTCCGATACCTATTATGGTATTAGATTTATCGACTTGTGACGCGGGTCACTGTATCTATCAGTGACAATCGGCTAAGCAAATCGCTGAGTGGGCGGCTACATTTTGCCCAAAGGCTGCAATACGGTGACGAACGGCGGATTCTTCGCTGACCTCGATGCGGCGAGGACCACCAAGAACGCCCTTGCGCCTGATTAACTGCGGTGATAACCTAGGCGGGCGCTCAAAGCGCCAAAGGATATTGCGGGGTGGAGCAGTCTGGTAGCTCGTCGGGCTCATAACCCGAAGGTCATCGGTTCAAATCCGGTCCCCGCTACCACGAAACTATCAGGTCAGAGGTGCAATTGCCTCTGGCCTGTTTTCGTACTCAGGAGCGCTTGCCAGCAATTTGCGAGCAAGATTCTCGGGACAGTCACCGAAGACTGTCGCGTCGAGACGTTCACTTGCTCCCCTGTGTGCCTCTGGCATCAGATGCCCGTAGCGATCTACGGTCGTCTGAATCGAGGCGTGGCCCAACTGCTGCAGCACGTACTTGAGGTTCTCTCCCTGATTGATGAGGAGAGAAGCGAACGTGTGTCGCAGGTCGTGAATCCGTATCTTGCGCAACCCTGCACGGCGTAGTGTCGGTTCGAACACTCGGTGTCGCAGGTTCGCGTCATCGATCATGCCGCCCTCGGGGTCACGAATCGAGGTGCGTCCCGCGTGGGGATACGGTCGCCAGGGAGCCTGATTCTGGCTCAGAAGGTCGTGGACGTTTCCGCAGGCAGGGTGTGGGTTTGGAC
>JAQIBK010000134.1 GCA_027859125.1 Actinomycetota bacterium
AGAGGGCTTCACGGACGCCGCTCTCGCAACCGCCATCCGCGACGGGGTGGACGAAAAGGGAGAGCAGATGGACGCCGCGATGCCCCGCTGGCAGATGAGCGATGCGGACGTGGAAGCGACGATTGCCTACCTCAAGGCACTGAGTGCACAGTGAGGTGGGCGGGGCGCACGGTCCAGCAGACAGCGCGGGTTGGGCACAAGACTCCCCGTTCCATGTCACTCGATAACATGAGGAGGAACATGGTCTCGTCTTCTGTGCCCAGGGTATACACGTGCAATGAGAAGTAGATGGATACTCGCGTTAGGCGTCGTGCTGGCTACCCTCGGACTGGTCGGTCTGGGGGTCGTCTGGATGCTCGAATCTGGTGCACTGCCGTCGACCGCCACCGAGACGTTCACCTCTGATGGTCAGCGCATCTACTACACAGGCCGAGATGCTGATGGTCGCGTCATCCCCGGGTCGGGCAGCGGAGCTTCCATGATGCGCGAACTCACGTGCGTGGACTGCCATGCCGAGGACGGCCGTGGCGGTAGCACCGGAATGATGATGAACAGCGCGGTGGAGATTCCGGACATCCGATACTCACAACTCACGGCCACGCACACCGAGCATGGCCCCACGTCGCCCGGATGGAGCGACCGCGACATCGCTCGCGCGATTCGCGAGGGGGTGGAGCCTGATGGAGAACGTCTCAAGGCCCCGATGCCTCGCTGGGATATGACTGACGCGGAGATCGCGGACGTGATCGCTTACCTGAAGGAGTTGGACAACCGATGATGAGCCGGACTTATGACTACGGGTACAACATGATGGGCGGCTCCGGTTGGCTAGGGGGCGTACTGATACTCGTGTTCGGTGCGCTGCTCATCGCCGGGATCGTGCTGCTCATCTTGTGGGCAGTACGAGCATCGAGCGGACATGGTACGACCGGCGGAGTTCCCCCTGCGGTCGGAGTGGCTGGACACGATGAGGCGGTTGCGACTGCCAAGCGTCGACTTGCGAGCGGCGATATCACTACGGATGAGTTCAACGAGATCATGCGTGCTCTTGGAGAGTAGGGGCGCTACGCGCGACTCCTACCCGAGTTTGTCCTCTTTGCGCCCTGTCTGTGTTGACGTGCTGGTTAGCTCCGCGGCTTCTCCAGTAGAGCTGCGTAACGAGCGTATATGGTCAAACTGGCATGGCTACTAAGGCACGTAGTAGGTTACGAGCGTGTCAGTATCATCACCAGACCACGGCTCAATGTACACGTACCAGCGAGCTCCATCGGAAGTGACAAGGAACAACACATCGTCTGGAACTGCATGGCCAGAGGTCCGCTCCACGATCTCCCAGCCGGCCGCGGGTAAAGCAGCCTCAAGCTCGACGATCACGTCAACGTAGTTGCGTGCCGGCACAGAGGCATTGTAGCCCTCGTCGAAGGCTGGCGATACGCTGACATCCGTCGTACCGTCTGGAATCGGCATTCCAAATGGGAAACCGTCTGGCAAGACCACGTCTGCATCAGTCGCCGTACTGTCGTCGACATCGGATGCCGCATCGTCGCCGACATCCTGATCGGACTCACTCTCATCGGCACTCTGCTCAGAGCTGCTATCTTCAGTCTCGCCTCCTGAATCGCAAGCCGTAAGACTCAACGGCAGGACGAGCATGAGCGATACGACCAGGAGCTTGGTCAACAGCGTCTTCATGACATACCTCCCAGATATGACGGGTCCCTACCAGTCACCCAGCTTGTCTCCGAAAGCCGGCATTATGACCAGGACCTCGACGCCGCCCGTTGACACCTGAGGAAAGACCGTAATCTTGAGTGGATAGACCCTGTCCGGCTTCTCGAAGGCAAGGTCGACATTGGGCCAGTCGACGTCAAGCGCGGTCCATCCGTCACTCTGTGCCCAATCGGTGAAGTCCTGTATCGCCTGCTCTTCGCTCGCATCGCTGCGCAGGTTAACGTACAGTTCATTGCCCTTCTGGTCTTGTTCGGTGATTTCGTACCCTGCGATCTCGGGAACGTTGTCGAACTCGAGAGGCTCATCATCAGCCGGAGTGACCCCCGTCGAAACCCCAGCGTCGGAAGTAGGCTCAGTGGCGGTCACCGATGGCGAAGCTGAATCGGCGTCACCGCCGCCGCATCCGGCAAGTGAAAGCACCAGAACCATCGCAACCATGAGATAGACCACACGTATCGGATTCCAAGCTCGCATGACTGACTCCTCCTATCCGTGGACACATCTGTCCGAGCAAGACGAAGAGTCACGGAACCGTATGTGAGCCTGTGCGCTTGGTCGTGCGCCGTCGACCGACGCCCGACCATGGCACTCCCCCCGGACACGGACTCTCACGCTGAGGCAGAACATCACGGGTAACCGTAGCCCTCCGCGGGCCAAGCAGCGGAGCTGCGCTTGCTGAAGGACGTGGCCCCACTGAAACACATACCCACGATAACATGGGTCTGCCGGTGCTCTTGGGATCCTGAGGTTCAGGCTGGAGCTAACGTTGTTGCGCATAACCCGCGCGCCTGCGCTCACAGAATACGACAACCTTGCGCGCGTCGGTGTTGATGCGCATATTGGACACTCCTCACTGCTTGGGACGAAACTCCACCTTCTCAAGTCCGTCGAAATGCGAGTCTTGGGTCCAGAGCACGGCATCTTCTGCGCGAGCGGTGGCAAAGATGATGGAATCAGCCATTGCAAGGCCGGTTTCCAGGGATGTCCTGGCTGCTTCGATTGCGAGTGAAGGCGTGAAATCGACGATTCTGCCTTGCATCATGATGGCGATCGCGTCGAGAGCCGTCGTCTCATCTGCGATCTGATGCGTACGTTTGAATACCTCGAACAGCGCAAGCGCGGGGACAACCAACGCATCCGGCTGTTCGATCGCCTCTGCGAACTCGGAGGAGTTGGGGCCGTCACCGAAATATTCGAGCCACGCCGAGGAATCAACGACGTTCATACACGATCCTCGCGATCACGCTCGAAGCTCGTATCCAGGCCACGCAGCATTCCACGCATTTGGGAAGCGGGCCTGACAGGGATGAACTCGATCCTGTCGCCGTACGCGATGGCCTGGACTTTTTGCCCAGGAACTAGATTGAGTTGTTCCCGGATTGATTTTGGGATCACGACCTGGAACTTGGGCGATATGGTCACTGTGTTCATGGGGCACCTCCAATGGATTACTACGCATAGTGTATCGATAGCCATATCGTATGACAATAGGGGCGTCCCATGAATTTGCGCGAGCAGGAGGGTGGACGACGTGTCTAACGTGTTTAGGTTTGGGCGGCGGGTTGTGCCGCCTCTCTTCACTCTAGCGCTTGCGCCGTCCGCTCAAAACCTTGGCTAGGTGTTTGACGAAACGCTATTTGGAGAATAGTATTCTGGAAAGATAGACTCTTGGAGGCTGAGCTATGGCAGGACTACTGGATCTCGGAAGGGAAGAGTTGGAGGATCGGCTTCGAGAATGCGATCGCGCAGTCGCACTTCTGTATCCGCATCGATCTTTCCGGCTTGTGCTAGTTGGCGGTGGTGCGATGGTTCTACTTGGCTGTCTTGCACGATCCACGGCCGACCTTGACGCGCTTCAGGTTCCGCCCGAACTAATCACTCTGATGGGAAAGTACGACATCAATAGCCGGGTGTCCGCCTATCTAGACCACTTCGCCTACAACCTTGAGGATAGGCTCGTTCTGTTGAGTCTTGGAACCACGGCTATTGAGTGCTATGCCGCATCGCTCGAGGATGTGGTGGCATCCAAACTGTACTCAGACAGAGAAACGGATGCACACGACATCCGGCGCCCCGAAGTTCTTGAGGCGCTCGATTGGGAGCGTTTGGCGGCAGTGGCGACTGACATGCGGGGCAGCATGATGAACGAACGCCGCTACAGTCAGTTCCTCTACAACTACAAGGAGTACCGAAAGGAGCTCGGACCATGCGACACTTGACACTCACCGGATTCCTGGAGTCGTACGTCCGCGCTCTGGGTGGGGGAACGCTGGCCCTGCCGAAGCTGGTGGAGCGAAGCAGATCCGAGCCACGACTCGTTGAGCCGCTGCTACTCTGGGCCGTGACCACGGATCGGGCAGATCGACTGGAAGGTCTACTTGAAGACTGGGACGATCTGCGGCGGGAACTGGGCCAGCTAAGGGCGCTCCAGGAGGCCGGATCGCTTGAATCTGCGCTGGCCGCTGAGACCCCTGAGCTGCGAGCCGAGTATTCAAAAGCTTGGCGGAGCTATGTGGTTCGACGCGACGCAGCAACTCGAGATGCGGAACTCCGGCTTGAGGCTCGAAAGCGAGTTCTCTCCCTAGAAACCCAGAAGGACGTGACGCGCT
This sequence comes from Actinomycetota bacterium, assembly GCA_027859125.1. Lineage (GTDB taxonomy): Bacteria > Actinomycetota > Coriobacteriia > Anaerosomatales > UBA3086 > UBA3086. The sequence goes on from JAQIBK010000134.1 coordinate 4,341, forward strand.
ATCGGATGGCGAAGGATCTGGGTATAAACCCCGGCAACCTGCACGCCTTCCTGGCACAGGGCGACCCCACCAAACTTTCGCTTGATAAGGTCGCTGCGCTGCTGAAGTATCTCGAGGTTGCCTAGCAGGTTTGGGCCAAGACGCCTATCGTGTTCAGGCTTGAGCGGCGGGTTGTGCCGCCTCTCTTCACTCTATCGCTTGCCCCGTCCGCTCGAAACCTTGGTTAGGTGGGGAACATGGGCCGGAGCGAGCTACTGCTGGGCAGAGAACGTACAGGTCCACCCTGCTCGTACAGTTCGAGCTCCGATATCTGATTGCCGTGCGCCCAAAGGAGAATACCCACTGAAACGCCGTCTTCGGTCTCGCCGTAGGCGTCCGCAACGATGGTGGCCGGAGCCGCTAGCTGGCCCTCCCATGCGAACTCGACCGTGGGGCACCCGCATCCGCAGCGTTTGACCACGTGCAGGTCCGAGATCGTGGGCAATAGGTGCGTGGCATCACCGATGGTCGACGCTTCCAGCAGTAGCCACGTAATCAGCTCAACTTCGCTGGCGGAGACTGGCCTGTCTTCGACTATGGAGCGCTTGTCCGACACGCTTTCTCCCACCTAACGTGTTACGGCTTAACCTGTGCGCCCATCTCGATCATTCTAGCCGACGACTGGTCGCATCAGGTGTTGCTCCTATGTCAATCCTACACCGCAACGGCGACAGAATCCGCGACGAAGTCAGTATGGACGACCTCTGCTAGGCACTCCTTCTCGGCGCGCAACATCGTCTTGAACACAGTGCGCGTGATGTGACGTTTGAGGCACCGAAGCGCCTCCCGTTTACTCATCCCCTCTGCTTTCTTCTTCTCCATGAATGCGATCGCCGGCGGATGCATTCGCGCCTGGGTGACCGCGATCATGTGAATCGTCGAATTCAGACATCGGTTGCCGGTGCGATTGAGGCGATGCCTCTCCGACTTGCCCGAGGAGACCGGTAGTGGTGCGGTACCCACATGCATCGCGAAGGCGGCCTCTCCGCTGAACCGCGAGGCGCCGGCCGTCTGCCCGATGAGCTGTGCGGCACAGATGGCTGAGCATCCCGGGAGTTCGAGGAGTTCGGGCGCGAGAGTTCGCATATGGCTGCGGAGCTCACGTTCGAGGACGCGGGTCTTACCCGTGGACTCGCGACACATCGAGACCTGATCTAGGGCGATACGACGACGGGTGCTCTCAGGCGGGGTGCGCAACGCCCCCTCGAGGCGATCGAGCCATACGTACCGGTCGAGCACACGGGGCGGCAAGTCCAGCTCGACCTCAAGGTCATGACAGTGCCACCG
>JAQIBK010000290.1 GCA_027859125.1 Actinomycetota bacterium
GAAACATAAAGCCTCGTCGGGATTTGGCACAGCTTGGTCGAGCGCTGCGTTCGGGACGCAGAGGTCGTGGGTTCGAATCCCGCCATCCCGACCAGAAGTCAGACAGGCAGGCCGGGCAAGTCGCCCGGCCTGTTTTCGTTTCCGAAGGACGGAGACAGGTGATCGATTCCCTGCTCACATGGCTCGGCTACGGTCTGTGCCATCAGTTGCCCGAGCGATCGTTGTTCGCTGGCGGGCTGCAGTATCCGGTGTGTGCGAGGGATACTGGCATCTACCTTGGTTTTCTAGTTGCGTTCGGTCTTCTTGTCGCACTCACTCGCAGACGCCGACCGACAGAGCTTCCGCCGCTCTGGGCCTGGGTCGCGATCTGTGTGTTCATTGGGGCGATGGCAGTCGACGGCGTTACTTCGTATGCCGGTATGAGGGAGACAACCAATGATCTGCGTCTGATCACGGGACTAACGGCCGGGTTCGCCATCGGTGCTCTTGTGGTTCCCCTGATTAACGGGCAGGAGAGGAAACGAGCGGGAACGGACGCGATTCTGGGAACACGCCGGGAGGGTTTTGCGTGGCTTGTCGCGCTGCCTGCAACCTATGCTGTCGTGCGCTGGCTCGCTCCTCATGCGGGTATTCTCTTTCCGCTATTGACGGCATTGGCGATTCTGGTCACTTTCGGTGCGGTGAACTTGGTGATCGTGGTTATGCTGCCACCGTTCGAGAGACGTGCGAGCAGGCTTTGGGATGCGAGATGGGCGGTGGTCATCGCGCTCGTTCTGACGTTCATGGAGTTGGCCGGGGCGACACTGTTGCGAGTCGAGCTGCTGCGGCTGGCTCAGATAATCGGGGCGGCGTCGTAATCCCGGGCGAAATGCGGTAGATTCTGAGATACCACGAGAAGGGTGGAGCTATGGTCTACACAAGCAAGGATCAGATTCAGGTAGTGATCGCTACGAACGTATATCGTATCGAGGGTGAGATGCACGTTCTCGCTGGCAGTCGTCTGACAGATGCCCTCAACTCCAAGGCCAAGGATTTCTTCGCCATCACCAGCGCCAAGGTTCATGATCTTCGGACTGGCGAGATTCTGTTCGAGCCGGAGTATCTAGCTGTGAACCGTGCGTCCATCGCCTGCATCTTCCCCTTGGAATAGTCCCCGAGAGTGGATGTCAGACCCGCGTCGTATGCTCCCTGCGAACATCAGTTCGACAGAGGAGTATCATCATGTGGCCAAAGACGCACCATGCCCCCACCCTCACTGATTATCTCGAAGACGTGGCTCGCGAATTCACTGAGCAAGAGGGTTTGCCCTCAGAGATCGTTGAGGCCGCTCGTTGCGCCACTGGACGAGGCATGGCCGGTAGAGTCCCGCATGAGCTTGAATTCGGGGATCAGAGGCGCGTGCGTGCCTATTTCCAGAGAGTCATTCGGCAAAGGAGCGTTCGCGCCACGGGGACGGGGATTCGGGAGTTTCACAGGCGTGCTGTCGCGGAGTCGATAGTGCGGGACCTTCGCGAGTCTGGTCGAGAGGGCCTGGCCATCGTTCGCGAGTTGGAGCGATCCTATACCGGAGAAATGGATGAGGCACTGATCGATGAGTATCGTCAGGTGTTGTGCGGCTGAGACGGCTCCTAGTTCACGGTTGCCGCGAGGATCACGTCGCCCGTCGCTCGTTCGAAGGCCCAGAGTCTGGTCGACCTGAGCGTGCCGTCAGACGGGCCCCAAGACTCGACCACTAACCAGGCCTTCACTCCGTCGATCTCGGCGAGTTCCGCGTAGTAGGGCACCGAGCGAACGTCTTGCGCGAATGAGCGTGTGAGGAGATCGGCGAGTTCCGAGGCGTCAGCCCCGAATCCGCGAAGGTCAGCGAGTGCCCCTTGGCGCAGATCGTCCGACTCGCTCACGGGTGTGTCGGCGAATGCGTCACTGGCAAGTTGCTGTGCCAGGTCTTCGGCTTCAGGTACGGTGTACGATGCACCTTCATCCACCCAGGTAATGGTGTCCTTTGCGCACCCTGCCACAAGAAGTGCTGCGGCCAGCAGTACCAGAATGAGTGCGATGCGCTTGGAGAGCGGCGACACGGTTACCTCCATCTTCGGGTGACAACATAGTACCTGAGACGAGTCAGTTCGCGGCCTTCAGCCAGCGTATAGTGTGGTAGTAGACGGCTACTCACGGAGGTTGACGGTGCAGTCCATCATTGGGTTCATATCTGATTTCGGTCTTGAGGACACATGGGTGGGTGTGTGTCACGCGGTGATCTATAGGGCATGCCCTCAGGCGCAGGTCGTCGATCTCGGGCATCAGATCCCGCCCTTCGACATCCGCAAAGCTGCCGCCATGGCCGTCGCGGGCGTTCATCAGCTCCCGGAGGCTATTCATCTGGTGGTAGTCGATCCGGGTGTCGGCGGGGGGCGTCGTGACCTCTGTATCGTCACCTGCAATGGAACGCGCCTCGTTGGTCCGGACAACGGTGTACTTGTGCCTGCAGCGCTGCGTGCGGGTGGCGTGGAGGCCGCCTATGCGATCAATCCAACGAAGATCGATTTCAAGCAACCACTGGCGACCTTCCATGCGAGAGATGTTCTGGCTCCCGCCGCCGCCGCCCTCGCGTGCGGCATAGATGCTTCATCTCTGGGTGCACCGGTTGACCCAGGCACATTGGTGCCCGGTCCGTTCGAGTCGGCACATGTCGAGGACGGCCAGATGGTGGCAGAGGTGATCGAGTCCGACAGATTCGGATCCCTTCGTATCGCTGTTTCCAAGCAGGAGCTCCAAGCGCACGGGCTATGGGGGGAGCGCCTTGAACTTGGATTCAGACACCTTTCCATCGACGTACCGCTCGCCAGGACTTTCACCGATGTCCAAGACGGCAATCCTGTCGCGCTTGTGGACTCATCAGGCTGGTTGACCCTGGCCGTACGCATGGGTGATGCATCGGAGCGCTACGGAATCGAGCCAGGCGCAGCGGTCAGGATCGGCGTCCCCAGCTAATGTCAGACCCCTCCCTTATGCTCCGAGCAGGTCGAGGACGTTGGGAGGGTGATCATGAAGAAGCAGTATGTCAACGAACTGGCACAGGGTCAGCGTGTCGACACGGTATTCATCCTTCGATCCAAAGAGATGCGTGTTTCGCGAAACGGCGAGGCCTATCTGGTGGTCGATGCCAGTGACCGCACGGGGGGAATCCCCGGAGTGATGTTCCGTCCATCCTCGGACGCCGAGCGCCTGCCTGTGGGCGGACCAGCGGCCATCAAGGGCACAATCACGGTCTATCGTGGTCGCAAGCGCATCTCGATCGACAGCATGGCTCCTGCGGCTGATTTCGAGCGTTCCGACATGGTTCCCACAACGAGACGAGACATCACCGAGCTCACCGGTGAGTTCCGTGCCTTGGCGGCCACTATTCATGATCGTGATGTGCGCAGGATCGTGCGTGCAGTATTCGGGCAGGACGGCTTCTTCGATCGGTTCTGCGGCGCTCCGGGAGGGCAGACGTACCATCATGCGTACGTCGGTGGATTGCTGGAGCATACCGTGGCGGTCGGGCGGCTCTGCGACTCGCTTGCCCAGACCTACGAACATGTGAACCGCGACCTGCTTCTCGGGGCCGCGCTGATGCATGATATCGGCAAGGTCGATGAGCTCACCTGCAACACGGTGATCGAATACACAGATGAAGGCCGCTTGTTGGGACACGTGATACTCGGCGAACGTCGACTTCAAAGCGCTGTGTCGCGGATTCGACCAGCTATCGGGTCGAGTGTGGTGACGGCGCTCTCACACGCGATGCTTTCTCACCACGGCGAACTGGAGTGGGGCGCGCCCAAGCGCCCTTCCACCATCGAGGCGCTGCTGCTGCACCATGCAGATAACATGGACGCGAAAGCGGCCGGGTTCCTGGCCTACGCGAGCGGCGCCACTCTGGTTGACGAGCGTTGGACCGATCTCGACAACCTGTTTCGTCGGCCTCTCTACGCGCCTCGATCCATCGAGGATGAATCCGATAACGTCGTGTCCAAAGAGGACGATGAATACCGACGCATCCCAGCATGATCCCACGTGGCGCGCGCGTCCAAAGGGAATACTCTAGAATTGCATGGTGCTGACTCTCGTCAGCGGCAGACATCAAGACAGGAGACGTGCTCATGGATTACCCCAAGGCAGAGATCGGAGTGTTTGGCGGTTCAGGCTTCTACGAGCTGATCGACAACCCCCGTGAGTTCAAGGTCAACACCCCGTTCGGAGTCCCTTCCTCACCTGTGATGTATGGAGAGATCGGGGGCAGGACCGTCGCCTTCCTTCCGCGTCATGGCAAGGACCACTCCCTGCCTCCACATATGATCAACTACCGTGCGAACATGTGGGTGATGAAGGAGCTTGGCGTCGGTCGGATAATTGGACCCAACGCGTGTGGCTCATTAAAGCCTGAGGTCGAGCCGGGGCATTTTGTCATCTGCGACCAGTTCGTGGACCGAACTTGGGGCCGCAAGGACACTTTCTATGACGGGCCGCTCACCACCCACGTCTCCTCGGCGGACCCGTACTGTACTACCATGCGCGAGATAGCTACGGAGAAGGCGGGAGCCCTTGGAATCACGGCGCATCCCACCGGAACCGTTGTCGTGATACAGGGCCCTCGCTTCTCCACACGCGCCGAATCCAAGTGGTTCGCCTCCCAAGGATGGGAAGTCATCAACATGACCCAGTATCCCGAGTGCTATCTGGCTCGCGAGCTGGAGATCTGTTACTGCAACATCTCACTCATAACTGACCATGATGCGGGCACAGAGGGCGTGGAGCCAGTCAGCAATGAAGAGGTTGTTCGCGTGTTCGGCGAGAACAATCACAAGCTCAAGGACCTGCTCTACGCTATGATTCCCGCTCTTCCGGTTGAGCGTGACTGCGCATGTGCCCATGCTCTGGACGGTGCGGTCTTCTAGGTCGACGACGATGTGCCCGCCAAGTGGCGGGCACATCTGACCGGAGGTAGAGAGTTGTTCGGTCTTCCCTCGCTCAAACTCGGTAGGATCCTTGGCATCACGATCGAAGTCAATCCGACTTGGATCATCATCTTCCTACTCGTCGCAAGTTCCTTGTCGTTCAGCTACTTCCCGACTGCCTTTCCCGGGAGGCCTGTCGGCGTCGACTTGGTCAGCGGCATAGTCACGGCACTGCTGTTCTTCGCCTCGATTGTCTTTCACGAGATGAGCCACTCGCTAGTTGCCAGAGCCGGGGGACTCCGAATATCCAAGGTCACCCTCTTCATCTTCGGAGGTGTGGCACAGATGGATGAGGAGCCGGCGACTCCGGGGCGGGAATTCCTCATGGCCATAGCGGGTCCGGCAGCGAGTCTGTTCTTGGCCGCGGCGTTCTTTCTGGCCTTCGTCATCATGCGAGCAATCGATTCAACGGATGTGTTGTGGGGGCCGTTGCGATACTTGGCCATGATCAACCTCTCCGTGGCGGTGTTCAATCTCCTTCCGGGCTTCCCGCTTGACGGAGGTCGCGTGCTCAGATCGTTCCTCTGGTGGTCAACCGGAGATCTTCTCAAGGCTACACGCTGGTCGTCCCGAGCAGGCCAACTCATCGGCATGATCATGATCGCGTTCGCCGTCTATGGCGTGCTCCAAGGGACTCTCGATCTCATCTGGTTCGGATTGATAGGCTGGTTCATCACGACCATAGCGGATTCCTCCTATCGGCAGCAGGTCGTCAAGGAGGAGCTTGCGCACGTACCGGTATCCGCTGCCATGTCGCCGAACCCCCAGACCGTTTCAGGGCACCTCACTCTCGATGAGCTCGCGCACGACTACTTCCTGGGCGGACGACACAGTCGATATCCAGTGGTGGTCGATGGAGAAGTGGTGGGACTTGTGTCGCTGGCGGGAGCCAAGTCCACTCCGCGTTCCGAGTGGGGAAGGGTTACTGCTCTAGACGTCGCGAGTACAGACTTGCGGGAACTCCTGATCGGCGTGGATGAGGGTCTCGATCTTGCTGCTGACCGCTTGAGCTCCGATCAACCCGGAGCACTTCTTGTAGTTGCTGAGGGCCGGATGGTCGGTCTACTGACGCGGGCGGACGTCATTTCACGACTCAGGAGAGCCAGAGTCGCCGGGGGACAGTGATCTTCGGACACGCTTCAATCCTTGTCCGCGCTTGTAACCATTGTTACAATATTGACACTGCCATTCATGATTCCCGGAGCACCGGTGAGCGCATCAGAGACCGATCGCATACCAGAAGGCGTCATCGAGCGCCTCCCGACCTATCTAAGCGTCCTGATCCAGCTGCGCCAGGAAGGCTCCTACACTGTCTCCTCGGCGACGCTCGGTGAGATGACAGAGGTCAACCCGGCCCAGATCAGAAGAGATCTCACTCATTTCGGATCCTTTGGCAAGCGCGGCGTGGGCTATGAGATAACCATGCTCACAGACAAGATCCAGCACATCTTGGGCTCGGATCACACTCATCGGCTTGTCTTGGTGGGCGCAGGACACCTAGGCTCGGCTATAGCCTCCTACAGCGGACTTCGGGCTCGAGGTTTTCTTGTCTCCGCGATCTTCGACAATGACCCGCAGAAAGTCGGCGGGCGAATCGGTGACATCATTGTGCGGGACACCTGCGAGCTCGGCCGAGTGGTAGCCGAGCAGAGTATCGCTGTCGGAGTCATCGCAGTTCCGCCCAAGGCGGCGCAAGAGGTAGCGAATATCATGTGCGAATCTGGGATTAGAGTAATCCTCAACTATTCCGCGAATCTAGTGAAGGTGTGCGAGGGGGTCACGCTTCACAACACCGATCCGGTGCGGGAGTTGCTACACACACTTTATTACCTCTCTCGTGCAGAGGGCGTGGCGAGAGTCTGAGCATGGTGTTACTCTAACCCCCAGTGAACATGCCAGCTCTTGGAGTTGGCTGAAGTATCGGATTCGCGATAGATGGAGGCGTCATGGCTGCACTTATTCCAGGCTTGGGCGTACAGGAGTTGGCGATCATTCTCGTCATCATCTTGGTCCTGTTCGGGCCGAAGCGTCTGCCTGCTCTGGGCAAGTCCCTGGGCAAGACGATGAAGGCCATTCGAGATGGCGTGGATGGCAAGGACGGAGATGGCGAAGATGAGGCCGATGACAAGGCCTCTAAAGACAAGACTGACGACTCGGACGAAGAGTAGAGACGTCGCAACGCAAAGCAAGCGAAGCCACGTGAGTTGGTTGCGCTTGCGATGTCCCTGTCATGGGGTATACTACCGAGGACATTTTTCGGGCTGCTCGTACACCGGGCAGCCCGACGTTGTAGACCTCGGCCCATACGTCCTTTTGTCCAGCAGGATCACGGAGTAGCGAACATGCACAAAGAAATCGCCCTCACCGCCGAAGGCCTAGAGGCACTCGAACAGGAGCTTCTTCACCTGGAGACCGCACGTCGCCGAGAGGTCGGCGAGCGGATCAAGGAAGCCAAGGAGTTCGGGGATATCTCTGAGAACTCCGAGTATGATGACGCCAAGAATGAGCAGGCTTGGGTCGAGGGCCGCATCGCCGAAGTCAAGGTGATCCTCGCCAATGCGACCATCATCGATACGCCAACCAAATGCGACAAGGTCAAGCTGGGTTCCCGTGTTGAGCTCAAGGATGCAGAGACTGGAGATATCCATCTCTATCAGCTCGTAGGTTCCGCCGAAGCCGATCCAGCTCATGACAAGATCTCGAATGAGTCGCCGGTCGGTCAGGCGATCATCGGTGCAAAGAAGGGTGCGACGGTCAAAGTCGCTACTCCCTCGGGCCGCGTGCTCGAGTACTCGGTTCTCTCGATCACTCGCTAGCCATGAGCGATAACGAGGGCGCGAACACCCAAGAGGGCATGCCTGTCGAGGATCCGTTCGCGGTACGCCGCGCCAAGCGTGATGCCCTCATCGAGTCCGGCGAGACGCCCTACAAGGACAGGTTCGACTTCACTCACCGCGCCTCGGATGTGATTGCCGAGTACGGTCACCTTGAGGCCGGTGATGACTCAGCAGACGTTGTCGCCATGGCGGGCCGTGTCGTTGCCAAGCGCGATCAGGGAAAAGTCGCTTTCGTGGTCGTGCGTGACGCCACCGAGGATATTCAGCTCTTCTGCCGCGTCAACGTTCTGGGAGACGATGGATACGAAGTCGTGCGTTCTCTGGATGTTGGCGACTGGATCGGCGCCACCGGTACCGTTCTGCGCACCCGCCGAGGCGAGCTCTCGGTGTCGCCCACTGAGATAGTGTTGCTCTCCAAGTCCTTGCGTCCTCTGCCCGAGAAGTTCCACGGGCTGACTGACACGGAGACCCGCTACCGACAGCGCTACGTCGACTTGGTCATGAACAGGGAAGTGCGCGATGTCTTTCATGCGCGGTTCCGCATCATCTCAGCGATTCGTCGGCATATGGAATCTCAGGGATTCCTTGAGGTCGAGACGCCGATGCTCCACCCGATCCCCGGGGGTGCGACTGCTCGCCCGTTCGTGACCCATCACAACACGCTCGATATGGAGTTCTATCTGCGGATCGCGCCGGAGCTGTATCTCAAGCGTCTTCTGGTGGGAGGATTCGAGCGAGTCTATGAGATCAATCGTTCATTCCGCAACGAGGGCGTCTCCATCAGGCATAATCCTGAGTTCACGATGCTCGAGGCCTACCAGGCTTTCACGAACCTCGACGGCATGATGGATCTGACAGAGGGCATCGTGGCGGCGGCGGCCCAAGAGGTCCTCGGTGGACTCCGAACCTCATACCAGGGAGTGGATGTCGATCTCACCGGTCCCTGGCCGCGACGCACCATGATCGAGCTCACCTCCGAGGCCGCTGGCGAGGATGTATCCTTCGGCCGCACGGCCGACGAACTCAGGGAGCTCTGCTCCACCCATGGCGTGCCAGTCGATGACTCTTGGGGCAAGGGAAAGCTCATAACGGAGATCTTCGAGAAGCTGGTCGAAGGCAATCTGGTCCAGCCGACGTTCGTGACTGAGTATCCGTTGGAGACCTCCCCCCTGGCTCGCAAGAAGCCCGGTCAGCCGGAACTCACGGAGCGGTTCGAGCTGATCATCACAGGTCGGGAGATTGCGAACGCTTTCTCCGAGCTGATCGATCCCGTGGACCAGCGAGAACGCTTCGCCAAGCAGATCGAGGCCAAGGCCAGCGGTGATGACGAGGCCATGGGTTATGACGAGGACTATCTCAGGGCTATGGAATACGGCATGCCCCCGGCAGGAGGGCTAGGCATCGGCATCGATCGTTTGGTCATGCTGCTGACCGATTCGGCGTCCATTCGTGACGTCCTTCTCTTCCCGCACATGCGTCCAGAAGCGTGAGTTCCTCGCAATCTTAGTCGCGAGCACTCAGGTTCTGGTACATTCCTTGCTCTGAATAGCACACGTCGCTCGTTGCTGTCATTGCGGGCGGGTATACTCTATCCACCAGACTGTACGGTCGCCTATGCGACCATTGGTTCTCCAAGAAGCGAGAGGTGAACTCAGATGTTCGAACGCTTCACCGAGAAAGCCCGCCGGGTTGTCGTGTACGCCCAGGAAGAAGCGCGGCTGCTCAATCAGAACTACATTGGAACCGAGCACCTTCTGCTGGGTCTGATTCGCGAGCAAGACGGTATTGCCGCCAAAGCTCTAGAGTCGCTCAACATCTCACTCGAGGACGTGCACACGCAGGTTGAGGAACTGATCGGCAGGGGGACATTCGTTCCCACGGGCCACATTCCCTTCACCCCGCGCGCCAAGAAGGTGCTGGAGCTTTCACTCAGAGAGGCTCTGCAGCTTGGGCACAACTACATCGGTACGGAGCATATTCTGCTCGGCTTGATCCGTGAGGGCGAGGGTGTCGCAGCGCAGGTGCTGCTGAATCTTGGGGCCGACCTGGAGAAGGTCCGCTCCGCTGTGATCCAGCTCCTTTCCGGTCACTACGGCAAACAGGCCGAGTCGGGCGATGAGCGTCGAAGTGGTCGAGAGGGTTCATTGCTCGACGAGTTCGGCCGTAATCTCACCCGTCAGGCATCCGACGGCAAGCTCGACCCGGTGGTCGGTCGCGCTCAGGAGATCGAACGTGTGATGCAGATCCTGTCGCGCCGCACAAAGAATAATCCGGTGCTCATCGGAGAGCCGGGTGTCGGAAAGACCGCTGTCGCAGAGGGCCTTGCGCAACTCATCGCCTCCGACGAGGTGCCAGAGACGATCAAGGACAAGCAGCTCTACACGCTGGACCTTGCAGCGCTCGTTGCGGGAAGCAAGTATCGCGGGGAGTTCGAGGATCGGCTCAAGAAGGTCAAGAAGGAGATCGGTGAGCGCGGAGATGTCATCCTCTTCGTCGACGAGATGCACACGCTCGTGGGTGCCGGGGCGGCTGAGGGCGCGATTGACGCAGCGAGCATCATCAAGCCTGCGCTTGCTCGCGGTGAGCTCCAGACGATCGGCGCAACCACGATTGACGAGTACCGCAAGTATGTTGAGAAGGATCCCGCCCTCGAGCGCCGCTTCCAGCCCATTCTCGTGGGTGAGCCAAGTGTCGAGGAGACAGTGGAGATCCTCAAGGGACTCCGCGATCGATATGAAGCGCATCATAGGGTCTCGATCACGGATGGGGCTATCGATGCAGCAGCGACTCTCGCTGACCGATACATCTCTGATCGATTCCTTCCCGATAAGGCCATAGACCTCATCGACGAAGCTGGCTCGAAGATGCGTATTCAGATGATGACAGCGCCTCCAGGCGTCAAAGAGGTCGAGGACAGGCTCCGTCGCGTGCGCGCCGAGAAAGAGGCTGCAATCGAGGCGCAGGAGTTCGAGAAGGCGGCATCACTTCGCGATCGAGAGAAGCAGATTCTCGCCGAGAAGCGTGCCATGGAAGAAGAATGGCTGAAGCCCGAGGCCCGTCGTCTCGTTGAGGTCACCGAAAAGGAGATCGCAGAGGTCGTTTCGATGTGGACCGGAGTGCCCGTCACCGCGCTGACCGAAGAGGAGACCGCCAAACTGCTTCGCATGGAGGCGACGCTTCACGAGCGCATCGTCGGCCAGGATGAGGCGGTCACAGCGGTCTCCAAGTCCATCAGACGCGCACGCGCCGGACTCAAGGATCCGCGCCGGCCAGCTGGTTCGTTCATCTTCCTCGGGCCATCGGGAGTCGGAAAGACGGAACTGTCGAAGGCGCTCGCAGCCTTCCTATTCGGCAGCCAGGATGCGCTCATTCAGCTGGACATGTCCGAGTACATGGAGAAGCACACAGTGAGCCGTTTGGTGGGTTCGCCTCCCGGCTATGTCGGATACGATGAAGGTGGCCAGCTCACGGAGGCCGTGCGTCGCAAGCCGTTTTCGGTGGTTCTTTTCGATGAGATCGAGAAGGCCCACCCTGATGTCTTCAACACGATGCTTCAGATCCTCGAAGAAGGACGCCTGACAGACGCCCAGGGGCGAGCCGTCGACTTTAAGAACACCGTCATCATCATG